>JBJERX010000053.1:30163-52467 GCA_051882495.1 Huintestinicola sp.
GTTATTGCATTGTATCGTTACCGAGTCCCTTTGTTTTGACATCGGACTAAAGTATGGAACGTCCGGGTGCAGGCTCAGCCTGCCTAAGTCGCCGGAATGCAACAGGTTATTGCATTGTATCGTTACCGAGTCCCTTTGTTTTGACATCGGACTAAAGTATAGAACGTCCGGGTGCAGGCTCAGCCTGCCTCAGCCTGCCTCAGCCTGCCTAAGCTGCCAGAATGCAACAGCACTGGCTGCGGCAACATTAAGTGAATCCACTCCATGTGACATAGGAATACGCACAACGTAATCACAGTCTGCAATGGTTTTGGGAGACAATCCATCACCCTCGGCACCCAATATGACTGCAAGCTTATCCTCCGATGCAAGCTTAGGATCATCTATGCTGACCGAATTATCCGAGAGAGCCATTGCTGCTGTTCTGAATCCCATTTGCTTGATACGGTCAAGCCCGGGAGAAGGCCATTCCGTATGGTCACTGCCGATATATGTCCAGGGTATCTGAAACACTGTTCCCATGCTGACTCTTACAGCACGGCGGTTCAAAGGGTCACAGCAGGTGGGAGTTACAAGAACTGCATCCATACCAAGTGCTGCGGCAGAACGGAATATTGCTCCGATATTTGTTGCATCAACTATATTCTCCAGCACTGCTATTCTTTTAGCGTCTTTGCAGAGCTCCTCCGCATCCCGAAGAACAGGACGACGCATTGCACAGAGCACCCCTCTTGTAAGGTGGAATCCTGTGAGCTTTTCAAGGACACTGCTTTCAGCTGCGTATACAGGTATATCTCCGCACTGAATAATGGTATCACGTGCCTGACCGTCAATGTATCTTTTATCGGTAAGCAATGAAACAGGCTTGCATCCGGAACGGATAGCCACGTCTATCACTTTCTGGCTTTCTGCGATAAATATACCCTTGGAAGGCTCCAGGCGATTTCTGAGCTGGGCTTCGGTAAGCTTTGTATATACTTCAAGTTCCTTTGCGGAAAGGTCTGTTACTTCAATTATTTCTGCCATTTCGGACATTGCTCCTTTTTGTAGTATAAATTGATTATACCACATTTAAGATGAAATGTCCACATTTTTATTCAAGTCCTGCCCGGAGCATAAATTCTTCTGTGGAAAGCAGTCCCGAACGGTTGTATCTGCCGAGAATGATAAGCTCTTCTCCGCTGTTCGCTTTAAGTTCGTTTTGCTTTTCTCGGCATGTCAATGCGATCCTGTATCCGTTTTTTGTCAGGATATCATAGCTTTCCTCGGAAACAAGTCCGTAAGGATATGCAAAGACAACCGGTGTAATACCGCTGTTGCATTCAAGCAGTGATGTCACCCTGGTAAGATCATCCGAAAAGTATTTCCGGTAATCCTCAGCTGTTTCTCCATCATTACGTGAACAGCCTCTGCGGCGGGACAAGCTATGCATATCATAGGTATGACAGCCGATATCCATCCGTGATGAACCGTATAGTTCAGCTATCTCATCCCATGTGAGATAGGCATATGCCGGATTGTGATCGTCAAGCTCGACAGCATAATCGGCATATGCCCCCACGATATTTATCTCGCCCTGCATATCGTAACGCTCCATTACAGGCAGAGCATAGGTCATATTATTCAGAAAGCCGTCATCAAATGTGATATACACTGATTTTTCAGGCAGCGGCTCTCCCCTGTCACAGAATGCGATGATATCCTCCGCTGTAACCGACTCAATCCCGTGGGATGACAAATACATCATATCCTCCTCAAAGGATGACGGCGTAACCACATAATCTCCTGTTCTGGCGGGGTCCTTAAGAATGCTGTGATACATTATAACTGTCAGCATTTCTGTATCATTTCCCTTCGGAACGCCCTCCTTAACAGCAGATGATAGTTTCTGCGGCAGGTCACTGCAGAAATATATCCCCGCTCCTATCAGCAATGCAATAAAACCTGCCCCTATAAGGGCACTTCGGCTTTTAGCCATAAAAAAGCACTCCCCATGCATATAATGTATTTACATTATATGCATGGGGAGCAGCTGTTAAACGTGGAAAAAATTATTCAGCAAGAAGCTTTTCAGCAGATGCAAGCTTTACGCAGATGCAGAAAAGCTCCATTGCTTTTGCAAGATCGTCTGTTGAAGGATAAGAAGGTGAAAGACGGATATTCTTGTCATCCGGATCCTTCTTGTAAGGGAATGTTGCTCCTGCACCTGTGAGGACAACACCGCCCTCCTTACAAAGACGTGCAACTTCCTTTGCACAGCCGTTAAGTGTGTTTACAGATATAAAGTAGCCGCCCTTGGGAGCATTCCATGTGAGGATATCAAGGCCATTCATCTGCTCGCTGAGTATTTTAATAACAAGATCAAACTTAGGAGCGAGGATAGCCTGATGCTTCTTCATGTACTCACGGAGACCCTCGGCACTCTTGAAATAACGAACATGACGAAGCTGATTTACCTTGTCATAGCTGATATTCTGCATTCCCAGAAGCTTGGTTATCTGCTTGATATTATTCTCGGAAGCTGCCATTACAGCCACACCTGCACCGGGGAATGTGATCTTGGATGTGGAGGCAAACTCAAAGATCATATCTTCATTGCCGCACTTCTTTGCCTCTTCAAAAATGTTGAGAAGAGAATCGTGGTCATCCTTGAGATGATGGATGCAGTATGCGTTATCCCAGAAGATCCTGAAATCTTCTGCTGCAGGCTTAAGTGCTGCAAAACGCTTTACTGTTTCATCGGAATAGGTATATCCATCGGGGTTGGAGTACATAGGCACACACCAGATACCCTTAACTGCAGGGTCGTTGTTTACCAGCTCCTCAACCATATCCATGTCCGGACCCGAAGCAGTCATAGGAACGTTTATCATCTCAACGCCGAATGTCTCTGTAATGCCGAAGTGACGGTCATATCCGGGAACGGGACAGAGGAACTTGACCTTCTCGCACCTGTTCCAGGGCTTGGAACTGCCGTAAACACCAAACTGCATTGCTCTTGCAACTGTATCATACATAAGGTTGAGGCTGGAGCTTCCGCCTACGATTATCATTGAAGGGTCAACACCGAGAAGATCGGCAAAAAGCTGCTTTGCCTCAGAGATACCTGTGAGGAATCCATAGTTTCTTACATCTACTCCATCAGCGTCAACATAGCTTGACTTGCTGTTGAGAACATCTGCCATAGGAAGACTGAGATCAAGCTGCTCAGTACAGGGCTTACCTCTTGACATATCGAGCTTAAGACCCTGAGCCTTGAAATCCTCGTACTGCTTTTTTACTTCGTCTCTGAAAGCTGTAAGCTCAGCCTTTGACATTTCCTTAAGTGACATTGCAAAAACTTCCTTTCAAACTTCTTATACTGTAAATCATTTATCCATAAGTTAAGAACCTGTCCACATAAGATAGCTGTGCGGATTTTCGAGCAAATTTTGTCGCAGGCAAGGCAAAAATGTGCAGGCATACTTGTCGTATGGCAAGCATTTTAACGCAGTCTGCAGCAAAATTTGCCGAAAAGACGTGCGGTTATGCCTATGTGGACAGATTCTAAATGATTTACAGTATTAAAATCTTTTATACGGTGTATCCCTGAAACACCGTGAGCCAGGATATATTATACTACATCTTTTCAAGATTTGCAAGTGTTTCTTAAAACTCATTCAAATTGTTTTCACTTTGTACACAACTGTACGTGACAGGCGGACATAAATGTTATTAATTCATAATGTTAATGTTATAATAACTCAAGTAACAATATAACTTCATATATCAAAGAGTGCTGTAAAGATTTGTCTCCCATGCGGGAATATACATCAGATGTCTGATATACAGCTTAAGCTCGGGATTAAGCTCATGTATCTGGAGAGGAATGTCTATCAGGTCGCCTGTACGGTGATAGAGAGCAATATTCAGCTTGCATCCATTTCGTATAGAGCCGGCACACCCCTCAATAGCCTGCTTCTCGGCACCCTCAACATCCATCTTTATGTAGGTGGCATTTTCGGTAAGACTGTCGCCCCTGAGAGCGGCAGTCTGCTTTATCTTGGTGTCGCTCCCGTCTGTTACCTTGGAATTTCTGCCCGAACGGTCAGCAAATTCAAGGACGGTATCATCATTCCATGCAGCCGCATTGAACAGGTTTATGCGTTCCATGACCTCGGTGTTTTTAGTCAGCTTACGGAAATTCCGTGTATCCGGTTCAAGGGCATAAATGGCTTTATAGCTGCCCGATGTGACCTGTGCAAATTCAATTGCAGTATCCCCGTTATAGGCACCCATGTCAATATATACCTCATTGTCACCGAATTTCAGGATATCCTTGAAAACATCCGATTTATCCGCAGTACAGCGGTTAAGATATTCGATCTTTCCGCTGATGCGGAAGTTGATGACATCTGCGAAGGTGCGGCGGGATGCATCATCCGCAAGAAGATCATAGACACGCTGTATACGCTCTGCATTTTCAAGGCAGTAGCCATATGTGAACAGTCCGTCACCTACAACCGGAACATCGGGAGCAAGCAGGGTATGCTTCTCCGCCATATCCTGAACCCTCTTGTATATGCTGTCATAGCCTGCTCCGAATGCAAGGACGATAACAAAATCATCTATCAGCAACTCGATCTGAGACAGGGAATGAACCAGATGCCCTTTGAAATAATGACCCCGTACAAATTCATCGCTTGCAAAAAAGCCCGCTGTGGGGATGCCGTACTGCTCAAAGACTTTAAGGATCTTCTCGGCACCGTCCCCCATTCCGTATATGAATACAGGCAGCTCAGTTGTACGGAGAAAATCCCAGGAATCCTGCTTCTCGGTTATAAAATCAAGCATCATCTTCACCGTCGTCTACGCAGTCACAGTCAATGTCGTAAAAGTCATGATGTTCTCCCGAGATCATATCCCGTCCACGGATATTATAACGGTCACGTGCAATTTCGATCTGCTCATCAAGCATTTTAATAAGCTTTCTCGGTTCTTTGACGGAACGTATCTCCTTTACGGGAGTATCTACATCCTTAACAGTCAGAATGACCGTTCCGCAGCCGAAAATTCTCTGTCCGAAAGGCAGGAGAAGCTTTTTATCGGTCACTCTGTAGAGGTCTAATTCATCCTCCTCGATATTAAAAAAGCCTTTGCGGGTAATGAATTTCTTCTCGGTAAGGAAATAACGTGTAAATGATATGGGCAGTCCGAAAATAGTACGCTTTTTGTCGGTCCAGATATTATCGAAATCTGTTTTCATTCTATATCATCCTTTCAGATATTGATGTTATATTTATTATATCACCCCATGAAGGATATGTCAATAAAACAATTCTGACACGTTATGCATTTGTGATAAAAAGATGAAATTCTCTGCAGACGGAGAAAAAGCTTGAAAAAGTTTCGTTTTTATGTTAAAATAATTATTAACAGATGTTGCATGTTTATATTTTTAAGAAAGGACGACGTTATCATGGCATCACATTACAGCTTCTCGAAAGTAACCCCGCAGATCATCAGCCTCGCTTCCATATGTGAATCAAACGGAAGAATCGACCCTGAGCTCTACAGCAAATACGAGGTCAAAAGAGGACTGCGTGATATTAACGGTAAAGGCGTTCTGGCAGGTCTGACAGAGATATCCGAGATCGTTTCCTACATAGTTGAGGACAACGAAATGATTCCCTGTGAGGGAAGACTCTACTACAGAGGCATCAATATCAATGATCTTGTAAATGGATTCGTAAGCGAAAACCGTTTCGGATTTGAGGAAACAACATATCTGCTGCTTTTCGGCAAACTTCCCGACGAAAATGAGCTTAAGGAATTCAATGCTCTTATTGCTGATTACCGCAAGCTCCCCACCACATTTGTCCGTGACATTATGATGAAATCCCCCAGCAGTGATATAATGAACAGCATCGCAAGAGGTGTCCTGACACTGTTTTCATACGATGATTACCCCAATGACATCTCTATCCCCAACGTTCTCAGACAATCGCTGGAGCTTATCGCACTCATGCCCCTTATTGCTGTTTACGGATATCAGGCTAAGAACTATTACCTTGACGGTGACAGTCTTATTATCCATCAGCCTGTTCCCGAATATTCAACTGCAGAAAATATCCTGCATCTGCTTCGTCCCGACAGCAAGTTCACCGAGCTGGAGGCAAAGGTCCTGGACATTGCTCTGGTGCTTCATGCTGAGCACGGCGGAGGAAATAACTCTACATTCACAACACATGTTGTAACATCTTCGGGCACTGATACATATTCTGCTATAGCAGCGGCTCTCAGTTCTCTCAAGGGTCCCAAGCATGGCGGTGCAAATGTTAAAGTAACTCAGATGTTCGATGATATGAAATCCCAGATAAGTGACTGGTCGGACGAAGATCAGATCCGTGAATACCTTACAAAGCTGCTTAATAAGGAGGGCTTTGACAAGTCCGGACTTATCTATGGAATGGGTCATGCAGTATATTCCATTTCGGACCCCAGAGCAAATATTTTCCGCAGCTTTGTAGATAAGCTTGCTGAGGAAAAGGGAATGCTTAAGGAGCTGGAGCTTTATCACAAGGTAGAGCGTCTTGCCCCCGAAGTCATCGCAAAAGAACGTCACATATACAAGGGAGTTGCTGCAAACGTGGATTTCTACAGCGGATTTGTTTACAGCATGCTTGAGCTGCCTCAGGAGCTGTATACTCCCCTGTTTGCAATTGCACGTCTTTCAGGATGGTCGGCTCACCGAATCGAGGAGCTGACAAATGCAGGCAAGATAATCCGTCCTGCATATAAAAATGTAAACAAGCACAAAGAGTACATCCGAATTACTGACAGATAACGGAGAATATCATGGCTCACAGCATATCATTAATTGACCTGTCCGACAAAAGCAGTATCTCAGAGGCACTGGAGCTTGCATGGATGGTATTTCTAAAGGCGGAAGCACCTATGTACCCCGAATACGGCACAGAGAATTTCCGAAAATTTCTGGATTCCGAAAAGCTTCGCAATGCTGTATCAGATGGGAGCATACCCATATGGGTATGTCATGATGACGGCAAATTGACAGGAATGATGGCTGTACGTGACAAGGGACACATATGCCTGGCATTCGTTGATACAGCTCATCAGCGTACGGGGATAGGCAGCATGCTTTTTGAAAAGGCACGTGAATACTCGGTATCATATTTCTGTGACAAAATGACTGTTAATTCATCAATTGTAGGCAGACCCTTTTACAGCAGTCTCGGATTCAAGGAAGATGATATGGAACAGATCAGGGACGGAATAATTTTCACTCCCATGACACTTACATTATAAGCAAAGAGCACCAAAGCAGACTGAATGAAAAGTCTGCCTTGGTGCTCTTATACTAATCCCCCTTTGTTCTGGAGATAAAGATGGTAGATAGAATACGTCCAATCTAGGAAAACGACTACAGGTGGGCTGTCGCCCGGCAAGGGAACTTGACGACGATTGGTACAATTATAGCAGCCAAATTTATATACAGGTTAAAGGGGATTAGTATTACTATTTAAGCTCAACAACCGTTACGCCGTCTTCACCCTCGCCGAACACTCCGTTCCGGAATGATCTGACAGATGGATGGCTTTTCAGATGACGCTGTATTCCCTGACGGAGAAGACCTGTGCCTTTGCCGTGGATAATTGTAATGATACCTGCATTGACCATAACTGCATTGTCAATAAACATATCCACCTCAAGTATTCCCTCGTCAACAGCATAGCCGCGTATATCAAGCTCCAGGCTGCTCTTGCGTGTCATTTTGCCCGATACCTGAGACTTGGACACACCGCTTGGCTTATTCTTGTATGTCACCTTTTCGGCTTCAACCATTCTGAGCTTGCTGATATTGGTCTTGGTTTTCATAATACCTGCCTGGACAAATACATTTCCGTTTTCATCCGGGTCGCTGGCAAGTATTCCCTTTTTGCCTATATCCACAAGGAGGACATTGTCCCCTCGCTTATATGGACGGGGAGGCTTATACTCCTTCATCTCACGCTTGCGGACGGGATTTGCTTCATCGTACATCTTGTCAATAGCATTTCTGCTCATGGATTTTGCATTTGCGGAACGTCGTTCAAACTCTGCCTTGCTGTTCTCCTTCCGTATATCCGAAAGCTCGTCAAGAAGCTTATCGGACTGCATACGGCAGTTTTCAACAATACGCATCGCCTGGACTCTTGCTTTCTCAAACTCCGCATCCTTTGCAGCTTCAAAATCTGCTTTTTCCTTTTCAAGAGCCTCAAGAGCTTCCTTATTCTGCTTTTTCAGAAGAGCAAGCTCGGTAGTCTGTCTGTCAAGAGCACGGCGAGAGGCTTCAAGCTGTGCAACGACCTCCTCAAACTTCCTGTTTTCATCTGAAACAAGGGACTTAGCCTCGCTGATAATATCAGAGGGCAGTCCGAGACGTGATGAAATATAGAAAGCGTTGGATTTTCCCGGAGAACCTACAATAAGCCTGTAGGTCGGCTGCATTGTCTTTACATCGAATTCGCAGGAAGCATTTTCAACCTTATCCTGCTCGATTGCGAACATTTTCAGCTCCTGATAATGAGTTGTTACCATTATCCTGCTGCCTCTTGCCATCATGGCTTTGATTATGGAAACGGCAAGAGCGGCACCCTCAACGGGATCTGTACCTGAGCCAAGCTCATCCATAAGGATAAGGGAGCGTTCATCGGATTTACGGTAAATGCGTACCACCTCGCCCATGTGTGACGAGAAAGTTGAAAGGTCGTTTTCAATGCTCTGCATATCACCGATATCCACAAGAATGTTGTCAAACACGGATATCCTTGAACCGTCGGAGACCGGGATCATAAGTCCGCACATAGTCATTACCGTAAGAAGTCCTGCTGTTTTCAGGAGAACGGTCTTACCGCCTGTGTTGGGACCTGTTACTATCAGAGCCTGATAATCTCTGCCCAAGGTAAGGTCAACGGGAACTACCTTGTTTTTATCAATAAGCGGGTGACGAGCCTTGTGCAGCTCGATAATACCGTCATCGGAAAGCTCCGGAACAGCTGCGTTCATCTTAGCACCGAGATTTGCCTTTGCAAAATACAGATTCAGCTCTGCACAGGTGTGGTAATCTGCTTTTATTGTAATTGCTGCAGATGCACAGTCGGAGGAAAGCTCGGATATGATACGCTCGATCTCCTCCTGCTCCTGTCCCTGCAGGATGCGTATATCATTGTTAGCCTCAACAACTGCTTCCGGCTCGATAAATAGAGTTGAACCCGTTGCGGATGAAGCGTGGACGATGCCTCTTATATTTCCTTTATATTCGGATTTTACGGGAAGAACATATCTTCCGTCACGCATGGTGACAATGTTTTCACGGAGAGATTTCTGTATCTCCGCAGAACGTATCATCTTGTCAAGGCTGTCACGTATTCTGAGACCTGCCTGAGTGATCTTGCGTCTGATGCTTGCAAGTGTGGGGCTGGCAAGATCGGAGATCTCCTCTTCCGAAATAATAGCATTGAATATCTTATCCTCAAGCCATTGAAGTGCTGTAAGTGAGGAGAAAAGCTCATTAAGGGACGTATCTATTTCACCGCATGAGGAATAATACTCCGTAAGATTTCGTATCTGCCGAAGCATAGTTCCGATATCAAGAAGCTCACGGAGAGACAGACGGGAACCCGCCTCTGCTCTCTTCAGTGAACCAAGAATGTTTTTGAAATTAAGGAATGAGGGCGTTCCGAATCTGACGGCAAGTCCGAAGGCGTCAGAAGTTTTTGTCAGCTCTGCTCTTACCTTTTCAAGCTCGGACTGAGGCTCTATCTCGGAAATGAGCCGCCTTGTTTCTTCATTAGATGCCTCTGCGGAGAGCATCTCCATTATTTTATGTAATTCAAGAGTTTTGTAGTATCTGTTCATCTGATTGTCCTTTCAAAAAAGGCAGCCGGACTATTTATTGCATCAAAGACTTTTAATATGTCAGAGAGATCTGTCACAGATCAGTAATAATTCAGCTGTCTTCAAGCATATCGCTGATATCGGCACCCGATTCAACGTTTTTATAAAAATCAAGGGTCTTGAAATGCCTGTCAAACTGAGTCTCAAGATACCGTTCACTGATATCCCCCAGAACTGCAAGTGCCTTGTCCGACACCTTGAAACTGAAAATTTTCTCCATTTCACTCAGGCAGGCGAACCGCATAGCTTCTATCATTCCCGATGAGACAGGAATATTCCATTGTGACGGGTACAGCACCCGTGTGACCATATGCGATTCGCATACGAGAAGTCCGCTTTTAATGAGGAAATACATTTTTTCCTCCGTTCGGAAGCATTCAACGCAGCCAAGCAGACCCGGCATCATTCCCAGATCTGCTGTCATACGCATCTCAAATACGAATTTAACAAATCTGCAGCTCCGCTTACCCTCGGAGAGCATGTACATACTATTCATAAACAGTCTGTAAACATCGTTTGCAGACTGTTTTTCCGTAACTGTATATGATATTACCTCAGCAAAATACGAGGCAAGTGCAAGCTTTTCCATATCCAGACGCAGCCCGTAAAAAATATTCACAGGCTCACTGCTGTTAAGATAATACCGTCCGCCACGTTCATTGAAACACAGCTTTGAGCAAGCAAAAAGCTGCGTGGCACTGCCGTTTTTTGATGTGATCTTTCTGGCACCCTTAACAGTTATCTCGATAAGACCCATATCGGGTGAAAGCACTTTGATAATACAGTCATTTTCCCCCGATTCTCTCCGATAGATGACTGCACCTACTGTTGTTATCAGCATTGGCACACTCCCCTTTCAGGTCCGATACGCCTTTGGTACCCACGCCCTTATAGGCAAGATAATCGGATATACGTCCTGAGCTTTCAAAGGTATTCCACTTGTCGTCTGTATATGTTTCAGTCATAATAAGCATCTCGCTTTCCATGGGTAAATGCAAGTTTCCCTGCTTACTATGATTATTTCCGTTTTTCTATTTTATATCAGTGGTATTATTTGATAATCCGAAATTGCGGATAAGTCCTTCACGGTTTCTCCAGTCCTCCTTGACCTTTACCCAAAGCTGAAGATTTACTTTTATGCGGAAGAATTCTTCAAGCTCCTCACGGGCAAGTCTGCCCACCTCTCTGAGCATTGAACCGCCTTTTCCGATGACCATTCCCTTGTGGGAATCCCTCTCACAGAAAATAGTTGCGGAAATATTCAGAATGTCCTCTCCGCTCTTTGTTACGGATTCGTCAAGAGTTTCGATAGTTACTGCTATACCGTGGGGTATCTCATCATGCATGAGGATAAGGAGCTTCTCACGTATCATTTCACTCATGAGCACTCTTTCCGGCTGGTCGGTGATGGAATCATCGGGGAAATAGTGAGGTCCTTCCTTTGCATACTTAGTCACTTCCTCAAGTATGATATCCACACCGTCATTTTCAAGAACGCTTACAGGAATTACCGATGCAAAATCATACAGCTCGGAGAATCTTGCTATCCGGACCGCTATTTCACCCTTGTCGGCGGGCAGATCTGTCTTATTAAGCACAAGAATAACAGGGACCTTGGATGACTTGAAGCTGTTGAGAAGGGTCATATCACCCTCGTTTATCTTCTTTGTCACATCTGCCATGTAAATTACTGCATCAATACCTGTAATAGAATCCTTTACAGTCTTGTTCATATGCTCGCCAAGCTTGTTATGTGCCTTATGAATACCCGGTGTATCCATGAAAACATACTGAATATCACCATCGGTGAGCACACCTGTTATCTTAGTACGTGTAGTCTGGGGCTTATCGCTGACCATTGCGATCTTTTCGCCGATAAGAGAATTAAGCAGCGATGATTTTCCTGCGTTTGCACGTCCTGCAATTGTTACGAATACGGATCTTGTTCCCATTGTTACTTTATTCCTTTCGGCAAAATATGTATTACTTATTATCCCCGGCTGCTTCTCCGTCGGTAAAGGATACATCTCTGGAAACACCAAGTTCTCCCAGGATAGCTTCTTCCTTTTCCCGCATATTTGCTGCATCCAGAGGAGACGTTTCGTGATCGTAGCCCAGCAGATGAAGCATGGAATGAACTGTCAGGAAGCCTACCTCTCTTTCAAGAGAATGTCCATAGGTCTGAGCCTGCTTTACTGCTGTTTCCATTGAGATAACAACATCACCAAGCAGCATAGAGCCCGTTTCCTGATTGATGTCATAAACCCCGTCTTCACCAAGAGGGAAAGAAAGGACATCTGTAGACCTGTCCTTATTACGGTAAACCTTGTTAAGCTGTCTTATCTCCTCATTGTCCACAAATGATACACTTACCTCCGCATCGTTTCCGAAATCCTCATAGGAGAGCACTGCCTGACAGCATTTTCTGATGAGGAGCCTCATTCCCACAGGTATTTTCACCTTTTTCTGACTGTTTTTGATATAGACCTTGAGCTTTGACATAACAGTCACCTCTTTCTTTCTTCTCCGGCTTTTTCATAAGCCTTGATTATATCCTGAACAAGCTTGTGCCTAACAACATCCTTTTCCGAAAAACGGTTGATATAAATATCATCAACATTTTTCAATACATACATTGCATCCACCAGACCTGATCTCTTTGAATCGGGAAGGTCGATCTGAGTTATATCACCCGTTATCACCATCTTGCTGTTAAATCCAAGACGTGTAAGGAACATTTTTATCTGCTCCCTTGTAGTATTCTGTGCTTCGTCAAGAATAATAAATGCATCATCAAGAGTTCTTCCACGCATATATGCCAGAGGTGCGACCTCAATAGTACCCTTTTCCATATATTTTGCAAAGGCTTCCGCACCCATCATATCGAAAAGAGCGTCATACAATGGTCTGAGATAGGGATCAACCTTATTCTGCAGATCACCCGGGAGAAATCCCAGCTTTTCCCCTGCCTCAACAGCAGGTCTTGTAAGGATTATCCTGTTTATTTCATGATTCTTGAATGCCTTTACCGCCATTGCAACTGCAAGGTAGGTCTTGCCCGTACCTGCAGGACCTACACCCATTACAATTGTATTTTTACCGATAGCATCAACGTATTTTTTCTGACCGAGAGTTTTTGCCTTGACCACTTTTCCCGAGGCTGTAACGCAGATACCGCCGTCAGTGAGCTTTACCGCTTCTTCGGCTGTGCCCTCTTCCACCATAGAGCTGATATATCTGAGGTTCTGTTCCGTAATGGCTTCACCCTTTTCCGCCATTTTTACAAGAGCCTCAACTGCCTCCCTTGCACGGCTGACATCGGACTCATCTCCGCTTATGCGGACATCGTTTCCCCTGCTGAGTATGACAACATTGTACTGTCTCTGCAGGAAATTAACGTTCTCATCAAAGCTTCCGAACAGTGCAATGATGGTATCCATTGAATTGACTTTAACTATAGCTTCAGCCACATGACCACCTCGGTAAAAACATATATTGCTCCCCCAATTTACTGCCCAATTATCTGCTTGCCCCGCTGCGGTTCTTCACATATAGCTTCATCAGTTAATTGAGGGATCAATAATTTTTCACTAATAGAATTATTATATCACGGTTTTTTAAAAAAATAAAGACGATTCTGAAAATAATTCCTATAAATATAGGTAAAATTCACGAAAAATCGCAGAAATGCCACAGTGGACCATTACCAGAGCCTATGTCAAGTCCCGCTCCGATAGCTGCAGTAATATATTTCTTTGCAAGATAAACAGAATCATACAAGCTTCTTCCCTCTGCAAGAAAAACTGCTATGGCTGATGAAAGAGTACACCCTGTACCATGGGTGTTGGGATTATCTATCCTTTCCGCTCTTAAAACAGACAGCTTCCCCTCCGAATAGAGCATATCATCCGCACACCTGTCAGCATGTCCGCCCTTCAGCAGGACAGCTCCCTTTGTCATGCCCGAAAGGATATGTACCGCTTTCTCCCTGTCGTTTTCATCGGAAATTGTCATTCCGCAAAGCCGCTCCGCCTCGGGGATATTGGGGGTTATTATGTCTGTCAAAGGAAAAATACGGTCTATCATCGCATTAACGCCGTCATCATCAAGAAGATCTCTGCCGCTGGTTGAACGAATGACTGTATCGCATACAATATTCCTTGCCTTATACTCGCTGAAAATTTCTGCACAAACCATAACATTTTCACGGTTCATAAGCATTCCTGTTTTTACCGCATCCGGAGGGATATCATCATAAACTGCTTTTAACTGACTGCGAAGCATTTCGGAACTGACAGGCATTACTGCGGAAACTCCCCGTGTATTCTGTGCAGTGACCGCAGTAATAGCCGTCATAGCATAATGCCCTAAAGCAGATATTGTTTTGATATCTGCCTGTATTCCTGCTCCTCCGCTTGGATCTGAACCAGCTACAGACAATACCTTTCTGATACTGCTTATATCATTCACCGCATATCACCTCTGAAACGGCTCTGAGCTGCTGAGCTGCAATTCGTATCCTGTTTGCATTCTCATAACCGAACAGAGATGATACTGCTGCTATCCCCTTTATGCCCGTGCCGGCAAGCACAACGGCATTATCCGCCGATATGCCGCCTATGGCTGCTACCGGGATATTCACGGATGAGCATATCGCTTTAAGCGTATCACAGGACATTGCTGCTGCGTCGGGCTTTGTGGTTGATACGAACATTGCACCGCTGCCCAGATAATCTGCTCCCTCCGCTTCCGCTTTCCTTGCCTGTTCAACAGTTTTGGCGGTAACTCCGATAATTGCATTTTCTCCCAGACGTCTGCGGGCTTCCCCGGGGCTGCCGTCGGACTGTCCGAGATGTACTCCGTCAGCACCCGATCTCGCCGCTATATCCGTTCTGTCATTTATTATCAGCTTTGCACCAAGAGCCTTGGTGATCTGTCTTGCACGAACTGCCTTCCGAAGGAATTCCCCATCGGAAATGTCCTTTTCACGGAGCTGTATCATTAAAGCTCCGCCGAGCACGGCAGCTCTTATCTGCTCTTCAAGGGGGATGCTCTTATATGAGCTGTCGGTAATTCCGTACAGCGTAAGATCAAACTTCATTCTGACTCACCTTACTTTTCTGAGCAGAACTTGACTTCCTTGCCCTCAAGTATCATATTGGTCGTACGGACAGCACACATTTTTCCGCACATGGAGCATGTATGTCTATCTGCGGGAGGTGTGCTCTCAAAATATGCACGAGCCTTGTCACCGTCAGCAGCGATCTCAAACATCGCATCCCAGTCAACCTTGTGACGGGCTTCTGCCATCTTATTATCAAGATCTCTTGCATGAGGCACGCCCTTGGCAATATCCGCAGCATGTGCAGCTATCTTGCTTGCCATAATGCCCTCCTTAACGTCATTTACATCTGGGAGCCTCAGGTGCTCGGCAGGAGTTACATAGCAGAGGAAATCTGCTCCGCTTGCTGCGGCAATTGCCCCGCCGATCGCCGATGTGATATGATCGTATCCCGGGAAGATATCTGTTACAAGAGGACCGAGAACATAGAATGGTGCATTATGGCAGATACGCTTCTGCAGGGTCATATTTGCAGCTATCTCATTCATAGCCATATGACCGGGGCCCTCCACCATTACCTGAACATCCTTTGCCCACGCACGCTTTGTCAGGTCGCCAAGCTCGATAAGCTCGCTGATCTGACCTGCATCGGTGGCATCATCAATACATCCGGGACGGAGTGCATCCCCGAGGCTGATGGTAACATCATACTTTCTGAGTATCTCTAATACATCATCGTAGTATTCATAGAAAGGATTCTCGTTGCCTGTCATAGCCATCCATGCAAAAAGCAGTGAACCGCCACGGGAAACGATATTCATTCTTCTTCCCTCACGGCGGAATGCTTCAACAGCCCTGCGGTTGATGCCTGCATGGATAGTCATGAAGTCAACGCCCTCCTCGGCATGTGCTTCAACTACACGAAGGAAATCCTGTGCGGTTATTTCAAGGAGATCCTTTTCCAGATATCCAATAGCATCATACATCGGAACTGTACCTATCATTGCAGGAGACATTTCAATAAGCTCCCTGCGGAACTTATTTGTCTTACCGTAGTTGCTGAGATCCATAATTGCCTCAGCACCGTACTTGATGGACATCCTTACCTTTTCAAATTCTGCATCGTAATTGTTGCAGTCTCCCGAAATGCCGAGATTAACGTTGATCTTTGTTCTGAGACCGCTTCCGATACCCTCGGCGGAAAGAGACTTATGATTTATATTCGCAGGGATAGCAACACATCCGCTTGCGACCTTCTTCATTATCTCCTCGGGAGTTGTGTATTCCTTTTCGGCAACGGTACGCATCTCAGGGGTGATTATCCCCTTTTTAGCTGCTTCCATTTGTGTACTGTATTCTCTCATAGCTTATCACCTTTCAAAATGATCTTAATAAAATATGCAGAAAAACCCCGCATAAGTACAGCGTACATATATGCAGGGTAAATAAACAATATATATGCTCCCTACCACGGTATTAACCGACAGGTTCAAAGGGTGCTGTCTCAACCGCCGTATGCGGTACCCCTGCATTATGACCATTATATCATAACATATGCAGGTGTGTCAAGGAATAATATCAATTTTAGTAAGACTCTCGCACACATAATTATAAAAGCTCAGTGCAGCCTGGGAATCGGGATCATGGCAGATGACAGTTATCTCACGTGAGCAAACGGGATATGATATGGGAAGCAGGAGCACATTATCCGCTTTTATAGGTCCCCATGAATATGCGGGCCAGAAGCCTATACCCATTCCCGCACCGATAAGATCACGGACAGTAGAGGGACTGTCACTCTCAAAGATAACATTCGGTGCAAAACCTACCGAATGACATAATGAATCGCATATCATATGAAAGGGCTTTGAACCTGAAAGACTGATAAACCCGTCATTCCGTGTCTCACTAAGGTCTATGGATTCCATATCCGCATACTTGGAATCCCCGGGAACGGCAAGAAGTATCTCCTCCGTAAATGAGGTGTATTTCCAGCTTTTGCTGCGAATATGATGAGTACCTGAGGGAACAGTAGAAACTGTACAGTCGCAGCTTTCATCATCAGCGATCTGATGCAGATGAAATTTTATATCCGGATGAAGTTTCTTATACTCAATTATCATTTCCGTGGTAATAATCGAAGCAGCAAGGATATTCACACGGATGGTCTGCTGCTCAAGCTCGGCTATACGTGCAAGCTCTGCGGGAAGCCTGTCAATAGAAGCAAGTATTCCCGAAAGCTGCTTGAAAAGGTACGTTCCGCATTCGGTGAGTGCTATGCTTCTTCCTTTGCGTTCAAAAAGCTTTACCCCAAGCTCAGCTTCAAGCCTTCGGATAGATTGGGTCAGGGCGGGCTGTGCAATGTGAAGACGCTCTGCCGCATTAGTAATATGCTGGCATTCAGCCGCTTCGTAAAAATATTTAAGCTGGGACAGTTCCATTACCTTCGCCTCCATTTATAACATCAATGTTATAATTCTATAAATAATATATATTTGACACAAAGAGTTTACAGATATATAATATAAACATAGGATAGTTTTATTTACATAAACCGTGTGAGTTATTTTCCGGAAAGATTTTGCTCATACGGTTTTCTTTTTTTACGAAACATATCTGCTCCACGCTTTCTGCAGAGGATAAGATCATCTGTTCTCTATATTATAACACCCGTATTATCATTTTGTCAAGGTTTCATAACAAATAAATGGCAAACAAAAAAGCTCACAAACAAATGTTTGCAAGCTTTAATGGCGGAGAAGGAGGGATTCGAACCCTCGATGCGCTATTAACGCATACACGAGTTCCAGTCGTGCGCCATAAACCGGGCTAGGCGACTTCTCCAATAATATTTGCTATGAAATTATACACTTTTCAGCGACTTAATTATTATATCAGAAAAAAATTCATTTGTCAAGCTTTTTTCTGAAAAATTTCAAAAAATAAAAACTCACAAACAAAAGCTTGTGAGTTTTTATGGCGGAGAAGGAGGGATTCGAACCCTCGATGCGCTATTAACGCATACACGAGTTCCAGTCGTGCGCCATAAACCGGGCTAGGCGACTTCTCCATTCGGTCATGCTGTAAATCATATTCATTTCTCAGCGACTTAATTATTATATCAGATCATTTGACATTTGTCAAGCTTTTCCGAAGAATTTTTTCAAAAAAAATCATTACATTGGACAGATGGAAAAAACTCATTATTTCCATTTTTCACCAGAAACATAATAAAGCAGACATCAAAGTTATAAAAAAACGTCATTTTCATCGTATTGCACAAACAAACTTATTGATTTGTAAAATATCATAGTTACTTATTGACAAACAAATAAGTGTGTGTTACAATTATATATGTTGATGGTTCTCGGAGATAATTCCGTATAAAGCTTACGACAAGGGTGCTTTGTTGGTTTTTCCCTAAAAGGGTATCCGGAAACCGTGATATATACGCAAACATATGAATAAAGTCATAAAAGCTGCCGTAAAGGAGTTTTTTGATTTTCCCTTAATTCTACGAAAGCAACGGTGCTTTTTTGGCTTGATCTTTATGAGTATTGCTCCGCCAGGAAACTATCGAAGCATTTTGCGACATCAGGGCAGTAAAGCACAAAAGAAAGCCGCAGGAAAGGCTCGCTGAAGCCGCAACTGATGTAATGCAAACGCAGCTGCTTCATAGTCAGTTGGCGGAGCAATTCTTTTGAATGGCATATTTTTTGTGGAGGCGTTATGGAGAATAGATCCCGGAGAAAACGCATTATTGAGATATCCGTTATTATCCTGATGCTTATATGCTCTGCTGCTGCAGGCTGCTTCTTTTTCACCGCTTCCCCCTCAGGCTATGCCGTGATATACAAGGACGGTACTGAGATATGCAGACGGTCATTATCCGATAACGGAGTATTCTCAGCAGACGGGATAAGCGGCATGAAGTTTGAGATCTCAGAGGGTGCTGTCCGTGTGCTGGAATCCGACTGTCCCGATAAAATATGCGTAAAAAGCGGATGGCTGCGGTTGGAATCCCAGTCGGCAGTGTGTATGCCCAATAAAGTCATTCTTATGACGGAGGCAGAATGAAATGAAATGCTCTGTTATCCGTACTAGTCCGTCAAAATACGCTGCGTTCATGGGAATGTCCTTTGCACTCACCGCTGCGTTGTCTGCTGCTGAAAGTATGTTTTTATCCCCTGTAATCCCCCTTCCCGGAGTTCGGCTTGGACTTGCAAACTGCGTTATTATAACTGCTGCAGCTTTATTCGGCTCAGGCAGCGGAATCCTGCTCTGTATCCTTCGGGGAGCATTCGTACTCATTACACGAGGTGTTACGGCAGGGATTATGTCCCTCTGCGGAGGAATATGCTCTTTCATCACTGCTGTATTATTAATGAACAGACTGAAATGCTCAGTCATATTTTCGTCGGTAACTGCCTCGGCTGTTCATGTTATCGCTCAGATGATATGCTCGGCTGTTATGTTAGGCAGCACTAAAGTACTTTATTACTCTATATTTCTGATCCCTGCGGCGATCCTAACAGGCATCTGCACAGGAGGGATCATAAAGCAGGTATTACCTCTCATCAGCAAATATTTCAAAGGAGGAAAACATCGTGAAAAAGCTGAACGGGATTCATCTGAATCATCGTAAAAATACAGTTGACTGTGAAACCATGCAGTTTCCCATGCCGAAAAAGCTGTACGTGCTTATGTCTCAGTCAATGGGTGCTCCCTGCGACTGCCTTGTAAAAGCCGGAGACGAGGTCACAGCAGGCATGAAGATAGGAGATTCCCAGGCGTTTATGTCAGCACCAATACACTCCCCCGCTTCGGGAAAGGTCACTGCAATTTCCGACGCACGTCTGCCATCAGGCGGCACCTGCAAATGCGTGGAGATCGAGACAGACGATGAACAGAAGGTCTCTCCCGACATTTCTGCTCCAGTCATTACCGACCGTGACTCTTTTATAAAAGCAGTCCGTGAAAGCGGCTGCTGCGGTCTGGGAGGAGCCGGCTTCCCTACACACATCAAGCTTGCATTTGACCCTAAGAAAACTCCCATTGACACTCTCGTTGTTAACGGTGCGGAGTGTGAACCATACATCACGGCTGACTACCGTGAATTTATGGAAAACGGCAAAAATGTCGCGGACGGCATACGCTTTATCATGAAGATGCTGTCTATCCCATTGTGCAAGATAGGAATTGAAAGCAACAAGCCCGACGCTATCGCCTGCATAAAAAAAGAAACTGCCGAGGACAGCGGCATTGAAGTTGTGACCCTTCCCCAGAGCTATCCTCAGGGTGCGGAAAAGGTACTCATATATTCATGCACAGGACGGATCGTCGGTGAGGGTGAGCTTCCATCCAATCAGGGTGTAGTGGTGATGAACGTATCAACTATCGGCTTCCTTATGGATTACATCAGAACGGGTATGCCCCTTATCAGAAAGCGTCTGACCCTTGACGGAAGTGCTATGACTAAAAATCAGGGCAACTATTTTGTTCCCGTGGGAACGCCTGTTTCCGATCTGCTTGAATACTGCGGTGCAGATGAGCCTTCAGAGGTGCTTTACGGCGGCCCTATGATGGGAGTTTCACTTTCAGATACTTCCCAGCCTGTGACCAAAGTCAATAACGCCGTACTTGCCTTCAAGGAATATAAGAAAGCCGAAACTACTTCATGCATACGATGCGGAAGATGCATAAGAGCCTGTCCTCTTGATCTTATGCCCACGGAGCTTGAATCTGCTTACGACAGGAAGGATGTCCCTGCACTGCAGAGGCTGAAAGTCATGCTGTGTATGAACTGCGGCTGCTGCACTTACGTATGCCCCGCTCACAGACATCTTGCAGAAAAAAATCAGCTTGCAAAGGGACTTATCCCCCGTCCTGCAAAGAAATAAAGCCGTTACAGAAAGGATACTCCAATGAAAGAGCTTACTGTTTCTCCCTCACCCCATATACATGACAATATCAGCACACAGCGAGTTATGCTGAATGTCATTATTGCACTTATGCCTGCCTGTATTGCGGGTACAGTAATTTTCGGCATATCGTCGCTGATACACCTTGCAGTCTGTACTGTTTCCTGTGTTGTGTTTGAGTATCTCTGCCGCAGGATAATGAAGCGTCCTCAGACTGTATCAGACCTTTCCGCTGTTGTTACAGGTCTGCTGCTTGGAATGAATCTTCCTGCGGCTGCAAGCCCCCTGCTGGGGATCATAGGTTCATTTATCGCAATAGTTATCACAAAGCAGCTTTTCGGCGGTATAGGTCAGAATTTTGCAAATCCCGCTATCACTGCAAGAATAATTCTTATGCTGTCCTTCACTCCTCAGATGACTACATGGTACTCACCATTCCACTATAAGCTTGCAGATACGGACGCCGTCACTGCTCCTACTCCCCTTGTAACTATGAATGCGTCATACAAGGATCTGTTTTTCGGAACTACAGGAGGCTGTATAGGTGAGACCTGTGCCGCTGCCATAATCCTGGGCGGAATATATCTCCTCTGCACAAAAACAATTACACTCCATGCTCCTGCGGCATTCCTCGGCACTGCCGCTCTTCTCACATTCCTGACAGGCGGCGACCCCCTTTACTGCATTCTCTCCGGCGGAATAATGCTTGGTGCATTTTTCATGGCTACCGATTACTCCACTACTCCCCTTACAGGAAAGGGAAAGATCATTTTCGGAATTGGCTGCGGACTGCTTACCTTTGCGATCAGAAATTACGGCAACTACCCCGAAGGTGTTTCCTTCTCCATTCTGTTTATGAATCTGCTTACTCCATACATCGACAGGCTGACAGAGCTTCATCCTCTTGGGGGAAGATTTCCCGAAAAGGAGGCGGCTAAGAAATGAGCTTAAAGGAAAAGATCATGCCTCCTGTTGTTCTGACGCTGATATGCATCATTGCATCTGCTTTGCTTGCATTTGCATATAATGCGACCTACGTTGATACAACAGGCGTTATAACAGATAAGCTTGCAGGCGGTCTTACAGAAATCTACGGTGACAGCACAGGGTTTGAAATGCTCAAAAACAATGACGGAACTGTCCGTACATATGATGGAGTAACCTCCGTGATCGCTGATAAAAACGGGAATGTATCATTTGAAATTATCGCTGACGGATACTCAAAGGGCGGTCTTCATCTTCTTATCGGCTTTGACAGCAGCGGCAGTATATGCGGAATATCCGTGCTGACTATAGGTGAGACTCCCGGACTTGGAACAAAGGTCAAGGATAGCAGCTTCCTTGACAAATTCAAGGGCTTATCCTACATGGGACCCGATACC
>JBJERX010000054.1:0-15266 GCA_051882495.1 Huintestinicola sp.
AGCACTTTTCATTACCTGATTGGTGCCTTTCGCAGAAAGGCAGATTATAAAAATGCAATTTATTGAACTGAACTTAATACCCGAAATTCTTAAAGCCGTTGAGGACATGGGCTTTAAGGAAGCTACCGAGATACAGTCAAAGGCTATTCCTATAATGCTTGAGGGCAGAGACCTTGTGGGTAAATCCAACACAGGTACCGGAAAGACCGCCGCATTCGGAATCCCCGCTATCCAGAGCATAGAAAGAGGCTCACGGAGCGGTGTAGAAGTACTTGTACTCTGTCCTACAAGAGAGCTTGCTATGCAGGCATGCGACGAAATTCGTAAGTTTGCAGCATATATGCCATGGGTAAAGCCCTGTGCAGTGTACGGCGGTGCAAGCATGGACCGTCAGATAAGCGAGCTCCGACGGGGTGCAAATATTGTTGTGGGTACTCCGGGACGTGTTATGGACCATATCGGAAGAAAAACACTGAAACTTGATAATCTGAAAACTATCGTACTTGATGAAGCTGATGAAATGCTGAACATGGGCTTCCGTGAAGATATCGAAACAATT
The DNA here is from genome assembly GCA_051882495.1 of Huintestinicola sp. GTDB lineage: Bacteria > Bacillota > Clostridia > Oscillospirales > Ruminococcaceae > Huintestinicola. Next base: position 560 of record JBJERX010000054.1, read on the forward strand.
CTTCAATATGTTCCCGAGGAACGTCAGACCGTACTTTTCTCCGCAACAATGCCCCCTGCTATCATGGCTATCACAGATCAGTACCAGACCGACCCTGCGCTTGTAACGGTTGAAAGCAAGGCGAGAACAGTTGACAGCATTGAGCAGTGCTATTTTGAAGTCCCCATGGGACGAAAGACAGACGCTCTCCGTATGCTGCTGACAGCATATGAACCCAACCTTTCAATGGTATTCTGCAACACCAAGAAAATGGTTGACGAGCTTACAGAGGCACTTGTATCCAACGGATTCAAGGCAGCAGGACTCCACGGCGACATGAAGCAGCAGAGCCGAACACAGGTCCTTAATGCATTCAAGTCCGGACGTATCAATATCCTTATAGCTACTGACGTTGCTGCAAGAGGTATCGACGTTGACGACGTAGATGCAGTATTCAACTATGACCTCCCTCAGGACAATGAGTATTACATCCACCGTATAGGCAGAACAGGCCGTGCGGGCAAGAGCGGTCATGCTTACACAATAATCAGCGGAAGAAAGCAGTTCTACGATCTTAAGAATATTTCCAAATTCATCAAAGCTGACATTGCAAGGCGTGATCTCCCCACACATGCAGAAGTAGTTGAAAAAAAGATCTCCCACTCCATGGACAAGATATCTGCTGCTGTAAGCGGAGGAAAATATTCCGATTGCCGTGAATATATCATGAAGCTTGAAGAAAAGGGTATGTCCCCCGCCGATGTTGCCGCAGCTCTCCTGGGCATGAGACTTTCAAAGGAGCTTCGCAATATACCTGAGATAGATTATGTTCCTCCAAGAGACAGTGACAGAAACGGCAGAAGAGGCAGAGCATCTACCGTCAAGCTGGAGATCTCCACGGGACGCAGAAACCGGGTCGCTCCCAACTTTATCCTCGGTGCACTTGTTGATGCAACAGGAATGCCCGGAAAAGCCTTCGGAAAGATCGATATTTACGACAAATTCACTACGGTTGAGGTCCCCGAAGCAGACCGAGAGCATGTTCTTGAATCCATGACAGGCACAAAGATCAACGGTCTGAAAATCACTATCAAGCCCTTTGACGGAAGACAGCCCGAGCATTTCACAGATGACCGTGACAGCGGCAGAAACAGAAATGACCGGGGCGGATACGGCAGGGGCGGCAAGCATCATGACGATCACCGCCGTGACAGCAGCAGACGAAGCGGAGGAAGAAATTCCTACGATAAACGCCGCAAGGGATAATCTTCCCTCAAAAATGAATGAGCCAATGCAAAGCTTAATAGCTATGCATTGGCTCATGTTTTTTATTCTAAAAACGACAGCTGCTGCAGCTCCTCTTTATCCTCAAATTCGTACAGATAGCGGAATATCTCATCATTGTTATGCATTATCCCGTTTGCACTGCAGGTCTTATGAAACAGCTCCATAAGCTCATAATTTCCGGGACTGCTTATGCTGTATCGGTCTCCGTATGTCCGGATATATCTCTCTTTCATCCCCGGAAAGCTCAGGTCAAGCTGCTTGTAAAAATATTCTCTGTTTCCCTCTCTAAGGGTAAGACCCATGCCAAAGCAAATGATTCCCTTGACCTTTGCTTTGATGCACATATCAAGTATACCCCTGATATTATCCGCACTGTCGTTGATAAACGGCAGAATAGGACTCAGCCACACTACCGTGGGAATACCTTCATCCCGCATCCGTTTCAGGACCTCAAATCTCTGACTTGTGGGACAGACCTTCGGCTCTATTTTCCTGCAAAGATCATCGTCATATGTGGTTAATGTCATCTGTACGACACATTTGGTTCTGTCGTTTATCCTACGAAGCAGATCAATATCACGAAGTATACGATCGGATTTTGTTATCAGGGTGAATCCAAATCCATACTTTTCAATAAGGCTCAATATCCTTCGGACATTTCCCAGCTTCATTTCCAGCGGAATATAAGGGTCAGTCATGGAACCTGTGCCTATCATGCACTTTTTCCTTTTGCGTTTCAGTGCATCCTCAAGCAGCTCTGCAGCATTTTCCTTGACTTCAATATCCTCAAAATCATGTTCCATGTGATAACATCTGCTTCTTGAATCACAGTAAATACAGCCATGTGAACAGCCGCGGTAAATATTCATTCCGTTTTTTGGGGATAGGATCCCTTTTGCTTTTACATAATGCATATTTGCCCCTCTCGATCCGTTGATCGCATGATACCGATCTTCTGAACAGCGTCAGCAGGATTTTTTGAAAATCATGATGTAAGTTATAAAAAATGCAGTAAAATAAAGTATTATACTACTTATATTTTACTGCATATTATTACCAAAGTCAACAAAAAAGTATGAGTATGTGTAAGCGTGATTCTACCCGCAGGAGGAGATCACGACCCACAAGCGGCTGCGTTACAGCCGTCAAACCAGTCTATATGCTTATCAGTGGATAGTATTATTTGCCGCAAGTGCTCTCTTTCCGATATCATGACGGAAATGTGCACCCTCAAATGTGATCTTATCAACAGCTGCATATGACTTATCAAGTGCACCCTTAAGTGTATCAGCTGTACAAGTCACGCCGATAACTCTTCCTCCGTTTGTGAGGAATTTACCGTTCTCGTACTTTGTTCCTGCGTGGTAAACGAATGCACCGTCAACCTGTCCCATATCATCCATGCCATCCATCTCAATGCCCTTGGGATAGGACTGAGGATATCCGCCTGATGCCATTACTACACATGTGCAGAAACCGTTCTTCCACTTTATGTCCATATCAGCAAGGGTACCGTTATAAATAGCCTCGAAAATCTCACAGAGATCTGCATCAAGGAGAGGAAGAACCACCTGTGTTTCGGGATCGCCGAAACGGCAGTTATACTCAATTACCTTTGGTCCCTTGGGAGTTATCATAAGACCGAAATAAAGGCATCCCTTAAAGGTTCTGCCCTCGGCATTCATTGCGTTGATAGTGGGGAGGAATATCTTCTCCATGCACTCTGCAGCGACCTCGGGGGTATAGTAGGGGTTAGGTGCAACTGTGCCCATACCGCCTGTATTAAGTCCCTCGTCGTTATCCAGTGCACGCTTGTGATCCATTGAGGAGATCATAGGAACTACTGTCTTTCCGTCTGTGAATGAAAGTACAGATACCTCGGGACCGGTAAGGAATTCCTCAATAACAACTGTTGAGCTGCTTTCGCCGAACTGCTTGCCGTCGATCATTGACTTAACTGCTTCAACTGCTTCATCCTCGTTCTGAGCAATGATAACGCCCTTACCGAGAGCAAGTCCGTCAGCCTTGATAACTGCAGGATAGCTGTTCTGAGCCTTAAGATATGCGATCGCCGATCCACTGTCGGAGAATGTCTCATAGCCTGCTGTGGGAATGCCGTACTTCTTCATAAGCTCCTTGGAGAAAACCTTGCTTCCCTCGATTATAGCAGCTGCCTTGTTGGGACCGAAGGTCATGATACCCTCTGCATTGAGAGCATCTACCATACCGAGAACCAGAGGATCATCGGGAGCAACAGCTACCATATCAACTTCAAGCTTCTTTGCAAGGGCAACTACTCCCTCGATATCTGTAGCCTTGACATCAAAGCACTCCGCATAGCGGGAAATACCGCCGTTTCCCGGTGTGCAGTAAAGCTTATCCACCTTTTTGCTTTCGGCAAGCTTCATGATGATAGCATGTTCACGTCCGCCGCCGCCTACTACTAATATTTTCATTTTATCATACCTTTCATTGTATAGCTGTTAGCGATTTGCATAATACAAAACCCTGTTCATATTGTTAATGCAGTTTCTTGAAGCAGATACAGCCGCGATCACTGTACCTATATAATACAATATCAGCAGGCTTCCGCACAGACCACTTACATCAGTGAAATACGAATAAGTGCCTGCACCTGAAGAAGCAATGTAATACAACTGATAATTATTACTTAAATAACCAAAAATCACCGAAGCAGAAAAAACACCGTTTATTACAGCAAGTGAAGCTATGCCGTCTTTTCCTTTTTGTGAAAACACCATTGCAATACATATTATCACTGTACTGATAATGAACCCGATAACGTTTGGCAAGATAACCGGAATTTCCTGTGAAAAGAACATGACCGCCAGCACTGCAGCAGCATATGCAGCATAAGCTCCCATGGAGATCCTGACAGCATATGTGCCTGATTTTCGTCCATTCTTAACATAATCAGCAGTATCTGCCGCCGCAGATACAAGCACTGCCGACACGGACAGCAATATCTCCGAAGCTCCTGAGATAAGGTGACAGAGTGGCTCCAGCATCCATGTATATGACCCTCCGCTGTGGATATTGTCAATAAAATGATTCAGCTGAACAGTATGTGCAATATCTGCTCCGATAAAAAGAGCTATCCACAGAATGACTGATGTTTTCGACGCTTTGCTGCTTGCGTTTCCAAGAAATGTCCATACACCGATAATTATCAGTGCAAAAGCAAGGATGGTATATACGATACCGCTTGCAGGAATAACATAATCCGCTTGTTCAACAGCATCATAGAAAACGTTCACAGAGTGAACAAGCTTTTTCTGAAATACCGTGAAATAAGCTGTCAGAAGGATACATAATGCTGACAACAGTACGGAAATACATGTCATGACCTTTATGCGTTTCGGAAGTATTACATCCATACCGAACCTCTTTTCATACCGGGGTGCGCTGACACTACCGCTCAACGCCCGTCTTGCAAGCCATATTTACGGTCTTTCTGCGTTGATTTTTCTTGCAATACGAAAGTATTGCTGCAGAAAATTGCCTTGAAATACGGCAAATCTGTCTGCGATCCGAGCATTTCGGATAATGTCAACACACCCTGATCTAAATCGCTCTATAGACAAAGCCGACTGACTGAATATGTCCGGCTTGACGACTAACGGACTTATCTGGCAGAGGATTTGTCTATAGGTTGATTCAGAATTAGTATCCTGCACATTGCGTGATCTGCAATGTGCATTTATTAACAGAAAAGCTGAAAATCAATGATGGAACAATCTGATTCCTGTAAATGCCATAGCCATATTGTACTTGTTGCATGTTTCGATAACGTTGTCGTCACGGATGGAGCCGCCGGGCTGTGCTATGAACTCAACCCCTGACTTGTGTGCCCTTTCGATGTTGTCACCGAAGGGGAAGAATGCATCGGAACCGAGGCAAACCCCTGTATTTTTAGCAAGCCATTCCTTCTTTTCCTCACGTGTGAATACCTCGGGCTTGGAAGTGAATACTCTCTCCCACTCTCCGTCACGGAGAATATCTTCGTACTCATCGCCGATGTAAACGTCAATCGCGTTATCTCTGTCAGCACGTCTTACATCATCCTTGAAAGGAAGCTCCATAACCTTGGGGCACTGTCTCAGCCACCAGTTGTCAGCCTTCTGACCTGCGAGACGTGTGCAGTGGATACGGGACTGCTGACCCGCACCAATACCGATAGCCTGTCCGTCCTTAACGTAGCATACGGAGTTGGACTGTGTGTATTTTAGTGTGATAAGAGAGATGATAAGGTCTATTTTCTTCTCGTCGGGGATGTTCTTATTGTCTGTAACAACGTTTGCAAGAAGCTCTCTGTTGATATCAAGCTCGTTTCTGCCCTGCTCGAAAGTAACGCCGAAAACCTGCTTACGCTCGATGGGAGCGGGAACATAGGATTCATCTATCTTGATGATATTATATGTGCCCTTTCTCTTGGACTTGAGTATCTCAAGAGCCTCATCTGTATAGCCGGGAGCAATAACGCCGTCGGAAACCTCACGGTGTATCATCTTAGCTGTGCAAGCGTCGCATTCATCGGAAAGAGCGATGAAGTCACCGTAGGAGGACATTCTGTCAGCACCTCTTGCTCTTGCATATGCACTTGCAAGAGGAGAAAGCTCACCCAGATCATCTACCCAGTAGATCTTTTTAAGTGTATCGGAAAGAGGAAGTCCCACTGCTGCACCTGCGGGAGAAACGTGCTTGAAGGAAGTTGCTGCAGGGAGACCTGTTGCCTTCTTAAGCTCTCTTACCAGCTGCCAGCCGTTGAATGCGTCAAGGAGATTGATATATCCGGGCTTGCCGTTGAGGACTTCTATAGGAAGCTCGCTGCCGTCCTCCATGAATACTCTTGAAGGCTTCTGATTGGGGTTGCAACCGTATTTTAACTGCATTTCTGACATGATGATTACCTCCGAAAAATTAGTTCTTGGAATACTTGTTTATGATCCTTGAATCAGCCTTGCCTGTTTCAATGTCGATATATCTTACAAAAAGGGAAACCTTGTTGTCCTCATTAAGAGCGTTCCATACCTTTGAAGCGAATGTGTCAATATCGTCATCGCCTATCTCCACCTTCTTAGGCTCACCTTCAAAGCTGGGGAGAGGAGTTCCGTCACCCATGTAGGTATGGATAAAATGTCCCACACCGTTTATGGGTGAAGAATAGCTGAATGTGAATCTCTCACAGCAGTCGGGATTTCCGTCTGCGGATTTCAGAATGGACATTGCATAGTTGTATTCGCCGTTTCCGATATGCATGATGCCGGATATTCTCGGTGTATAGTTGGGAGCGTCGTCCTCGTATTCCCTTGTTCTGAGGGACTGCTCGAAGGTCTGCTGCTTATCCATAAGCTCATAGATAGTATCGGTCTGGTCACCGTTGGTCACTATGGTCTTATTGCCAAGAACTCTTACGGGAGAGTAGATGATAAGATGGGGGTCGGAAAGCTTAGAAGGATCAGCAGCTTCTGTCCTGATGCCGTCCTCTGTAGCTGTAAATACTCTGTTGCGTGAATTTACGCTTCTGCCCATAATGAAGTATGCTGTCACAGCAGTTTTGCCGTCGGCAGACTTGCCGATAACTATTCCTCTGCCGGGGTATGCGTTTGATCTAAGTTCGTTTTCGAGAGATAATGTTTTCATTTATGACCGTTCCTTTCGGCTATTATTCTTCGGCGTATGCAACGCCGTTTTCTATGCGAATCTTATCCTCACAGAGCAGGGATACTGCTTTGGGAAGAATTATCCACTCTGCCTGCTCCATTACTCGTTTTTGCAGTATTTCGGGGGTGTCGCCGTTCTGCACTTCAACCGCTTTCTGGAGGATTATGGGTCCGCCGTCACATACCTCGGTGACGAAATGGACGGTCGCTCCAGTTACCTTTACTCCTCTTGCAAGGGCTTCCTCATGGACTCTGAGCCCGTAATATCCTTTTCCACAGAAGGATGGGATAAGGGCAGGATGTACATTTACCATTTTATATGGGTACGCACGGCAGACCTGCTCATCGAGAATGGTCATGAAGCCTGCATAGACTATGATATCTGCATTTTCTGCCTTGAGCGTATCAAGCATTGCTTTGCTGTATTCATGGCTGTCGGCGTAGTTCTTTCGGGGCAGTACAATGCCCTTTATGCCGTTCTGTGCTGCTCTTTCAAGGGCGTATGCTCCCTCTTTTGAGGAGATGACGCAGGTTATTTTTCCGCCTTTTATCTCTCCCCTTTTTTCCGAGTCGATAAGAGCCTGCAGATTAGTTCCGCCGCCCGAAACCAGAACAACTATATTTTTCATATGGTCACTTCCTTTTGAAGTCATTCTCCGAATAATCCGCCTGTATCCTTGTCATCGGGTATCATGCTGCCGCCTTTGAAGCTCATTACGCCGCAGACTATATACAGCACCGAAGCAATAACAGAGACCACAGCAGCGATCTTCCAGAGACTTGCATCGTAAAGTACGATTTCAGTCAGCACAAACATCCCAATGCTCGCAAGGGATGCAAGAATGCTGAAAATACCGGATATCTTTGCAAACCGTTTTTTCGTGCCGCTGTAAGCCACCCAGCCCGTAATGACGGATATGACCCCGAAGATGCTGCATGACGGGATAGCCCAGAGCAGCAGCAAGGAATCAAGAATAAGCGAATTTCTCAGCAATGGATTTTTTTCCATAACATCACCAAATAAAGGTCACATCTAAAACTATACGGCTGTAGAATAAATACAGCCGTATTAATAGATAAGATTATCTGTCAGCAGATGATAACGCCTTCATCGCTGCTTACGAGTTCACCCATAACATAAGCTTCCTCCCCTGCTGCCTTGATAGCGGCAACAGCCTTGTCAGCGTCAGCCTTGTCAACTACTACGCACATACCAACGCCCATGTTGAAGGTATTGAACATATCTCTTTCGGGTATCTTGCCTGTCTTAGCGATAAGATCAAATATAGGAAGAACCTGAACAGAGCTTCTGTCGATCTTTGCAGCAATTCCCTCGGGAAGAGAACGAGGAATGTTCTCGTAGAATCCGCCGCCTGTAATGTGGCTGATGGACTTGACCTTTACAGCGTCAAGAAGTGACATAACAGCCTTTACATAGATCTTTGTAGGTGTAAGGAGGCAGTCACCGAGAGTTGTACCAAGGTCTGCCTGATGACGGAGAAGGTTCTGCTCATTTACGGTAAATACCTTTCTTACAAGAGAGAATCCGTTGGAGTGAACACCGCTGGACTTGATAGCGATAACAGCGTCCCCTGCCTTCTGGGAATCGGGATCAAGTATCTTGTCCTTGTCAACAACACCTACAGAGAAGCCTGCAAGGTCGTATTCATCCTCAGGATAGAAGCCGGGCATTTCAGCAGTCTCACCGCCGATAAGAGCACATCCTGCCTGAACACAGCCCTCTGCTACGCCTGAAACGATCTTAGCGATCTTCTCGGGATAGTTCTTGCCTACAGCGATATAGTCAAGGAAGAACTGAGGCTTTGCACCGCAGCAGATGATATCATTTACACACATAGCAACGCAGTCGATTCCCACTGTATCATGCTTGTTCATAAGGAAAGCGATCTTCAGCTTTGTACCTACGCCGTCAGTTCCCGAAACGAGAACAGGCTTTGTGATACCTGTCATATCAAGCTCAAAGAGACCTCCAAAGCCGCCTATGCCGGAAAGCACACCCTTTGTCATAGTACGGGCAATGTGGGTTTTCATAAGCTCTACAGCCTTGTAGCCGGCAGTTACGTCAACGCCTGCTTCCTTATAGCTTTCAGAAAAACTTTTCATTAATCAATCCATTCCTTTCGGGAAATATTATGTTTGCTCATTTCTGTCGGGTACGGTTTCGCAGGTGCAGCTTAATATGCCGCCTGATAAATCCCACCCTGTGTGAAACTCCCCGGAGGGAATTATCACTTTTTCTTGTGATCCCTGGTGATCTTCAGCTCGAACTTGTCCTTTGGCATTTCCTTGGGGATAGGTGACGGATAATTGCCGGTAAAGCATCCGTCGCAGAACTCAACGTTATCACCGTCCACCAGACTGTTGACGCCCTCAACGCTGAGATAGCCGAGACTGTCCGCACCTATTGCTTCGCATATTTCATCCAGTGACATCTTACATGCGATAAGATTTTCCTTTGAATCTATATCCGTGCCGAAATAGCAGGGATTGGTGAATGGAGGACAGGAAATCCTGACATGTATCTCCTTAGCCCCTGCCTCACGGATAAGATTAACAATACGCCTTGAAGTAGTACCACGGACGATACTGTCATCAATAAGGACAACTCGCTTGCCCTTGACCGTTTCTCTTATAACGTTCAGCTTGATCTTGACAGAGTTTGTACGCTCCGCCTGACTGGGCTGGATAAAGGTACGTCCAACATATCTGTTCTTGATGAATCCCACTCCGTAGGGAATGCCCGATGCGATGGAAAATCCAAGAGCAGCGTCAAGTCCGCTGTCAGGAACACCGATGACAACATCTGCGTCAACCGGATGCTCCTTCCAGAGATATTCTCCCGCCTTAAGTCTTGCCTTGTGGACGCTGTGTCCCTCAATTACGGAATCGGGGCGGGCAAAGTATACATATTCAAAAACGCACAGCTTAGGCTTCTTGGGGCAGTTATCAGCAATGGAGCGGATACCCTCCTTGCTGATAACTACGATCTCGCCCGGGCGTACATCTCTGATGAACTCAGCTCCGATGCTGTCAAATGCACAGGTCTCTGATGCGACCACATAGCCATCACCGAATTTAGCGATAGAAAGGGGCTTATAGCCAACAGGATCTCTGGCAACGATCAGCTTCTGAGGAGACATTACTACAATGGAGAATGCTCCGCTGAGTTTTTTAACGGCATTTTTGACTGCTTCCTCAATGGAGGAGCATACGAGCCGCTGTTCAGTAATTGCGTATGAAATAACCTCGGTGTCATTAGTACTGTGAAAAATTGCTCCTTTAAGCTCATATTCAGTCCTAAGCTCATAAGCATTGGCAAGATTGCCGTTATGAGCTATAGCCATAGGTCCTTTAACATGCCGGACAACAAGGGGCTGAGCGTTTGATCTGTTTGGTACACCTGTAGTGGAATATCTTACATGACCTATCGCAATATTACCCTCGCCCAGTGATGTAAGAGTGTCCTTGTCAAAAACCTCATGCACGAGACCCAGATCCTTATGATAGCTGAAAACGCCGTCGTCATTAACAACAATGCCGCAGGATTCCTGTCCTCTGTGCTGAAGAGCATAAAGTCCCAGATACGTCTGCATTGCAACGTCAGTGGTTGTATTGCTGTATATAGCAAATACTCCGCATTCTTCGTGAATACTGTTAAACACCTATAATCATTCCTCTCCGTTCCAACAATAGCTGCAAAGCTTACATTTGTCAAGACCCACAGCCTTGATAGTTCCTTCCAGAGACTGGAATTCAAGAGAGGTAAGCTTTAACCGCCTGCATATCTCACCGCGGAGCTTCTTTCCCCGTTCAGTGTTTCTATCACTGTATTCAGAGATATACTTAACGCCCTCCGGTCCCTCAAACTCATCAATGATCTTGCGGGCAATGAGGTCAAGCTCGGATGTGCTTCGGGAGAAATTAAGGTACTTGCAGCCATACATGATAGGAGGACAGGCTGATCTCATATGAACCTCCTTTGCACCGTTGGCATAAAGGAACTCAACTGTCTCTCTCATCTGTGTTCCACGTACAATACTGTCATCGACAAAAAGCAGCTTCTTTCCTTCGATAAGCTCATGTACGGGTATAAGCTTCATCTTAGCGACCTGATTTCTCATGGCCTGGCTCTGAGGCATAAAACTTCTCGGCCATGTAGGAGTATATTTTATAAATGGTCTTGCGAATGGAATACCGCTTCGGTTAGCATAACCGATAGCGTGAGGTACGCCCGAATCAGGGATCCCGCAGATGTAATCAACATCAGGCAGCGTACCGTTTTTAATATCAGTTTCAGCCATGATCTCGCCGTTGCGGGTACGCATGGTTTCAACTGTTACACCCTCATAAATTGAGTTGGGATAACCGTAATACGTCCAGAGGAAGGTACATATCTTCATATTATCCTCACCGCTGCAGAGCACCTCAATGCCGTCAGCAGTAAGCTTTACGATCTCACCGGGCATAAGCTCCCTGTAGATCTCATAACCCAGCTTCTGGAATGCGAAAGACTCAAAGGATGCACAATATCCGTCATCACGCTTTCCGATGATAATAGGAAGTCTGCCCATTTTATCTCTTGCAGCGATAAGACCGTCACAGGTAAGGATAAGAAGGGACGCAGTACCATTGATCTTCTCCTGAGCGTACTTGATACCCTCAACAAAAGAATCCTTCTGGGAAATAAGTGCACCGATGAGGGAGCTGGAATTGACCTTTCCGCTGCTCATAGCTTCAAAGCTTGCAGAAGAATCAGCGATCATCTCATCACGTATCTCAGCTGCATTATTAATAATACCGATATTGCATACAGCATACATACCAAGCTTTGATCTCAGCAGGATAGGCTGGGGATCGGTATCGCTGATAGAACCGAGGCAGAGATTTCCGTGCATATCCTCAACATCCGCTTCAAACTTAGTGCGGAAGGGAGAATTCTCAATGCTGTGGATACTTCTCTGGAAGCCTGCATCCTCGGCATAAGCGACCATGCCTCCACGTTTGGTACCAAGATGTGAATGGTAGTCAGTACCGAAGAAAACATCGTTTATGCAGTCATTTTTTGAGACTGCTCCGAAAAAGCCGCCCATAGATCACTCTCCAAAGATACGCTTCATCATTTCCTGATAAGCTTCTTCAACGCCGCCCATATCACGGCGGAAACGGTCCTTGTCAAGCTTCTCATGAGTTGTGCTGTCCCAGAAACGGCATGTATCGGGAGAGATCTCATCAGCGAGAATGATCTCACCGTGGAATCTGCCGAATTCGATCTTAAAGTCGATAAGGTCTATATTATGCTCCTTGAAGAACTTGAGCATGAAATCATTAACAGCAAATGCATACTTTGAAATAGTATCTATCTCCTCCTGAGTAGCCAGTCCGAGACCAAGTGCATAATAGCTGTTGATGAAGGGATCGCCCAGATCATCATTCTTATAGCTGAATTCAAGTGTAGGCTGCTTAAGAGGAGTACCCTCAGCAATACCGAGCTTCTTTGAGAAGCTGCCTGCTGCAACGTTTCTTACGATAACCTCAAGGGGAACGATCTCAACCTTCTTAACAATAGTCTCACGGTCGCTGATCTCCTCAACCAGATGGTTGGGAACACCTGCCTCAGCAAGAAGCTTGAACATATAGTTTGTCATCTTATTATTAACAACGCCCTTGCCTCTGATAGTACCCTTCTTCTCGCCGTTGAAAGCGGTAGCGTCATCCTTGTAATCAACAATAACATAGTCAGGATTATTTGTGGCATAAACCTTCTTAGCCTTGCCCTCATAAAGCTGTTCCATTTTAACAATGTTTTCCATAATAATATCCTCCTAATAATATATATGAATAAAGGGGTTCAAGAAAAATGATACTCCCCGCTTAAAGCTCATCGACCATTTTCTGAAGCTTTTCATTCTTAGCTGCAACACCGTCTATCATATCCTGCTTGGACTTTTCAAGCTTAGCGGAAAGCTCGTCATCAGAAAGAGCAAGCATCTGAACAGCAAGAACGGCAGCATTCTTTGCACCGTTTACAGCAACGGTTGCAACAGGGATACCCGAAGGCATCTGAACAGTTGCAAGCAAAGCATCAAGTCCATCAAATGAGGATCTGATAGGAATACCTATGACGGGCAGTGTAGTATGACCCGCAATAACACCTGCAAGATGTGCAGCCATCCCGGCAGCACAGATAATAACACCGAAACCGTTCTTCTTTGCATCAGCTGCAAATGCAGAAGCAAGCTCAGGAGTTCTGTGAGCAGACATGACCTTAGCCTCAACAGGCACGTTATACTTTTTCAGCTCAGCGATACAATCCTTAACGATAGGAAAATCACTGTCCGAACCCATGATAACAGCTACTTTTTTCACAACAGTCAACCTCCGTAAAAACAAAAAATGCGGCACTTCACCATAGCTCAGAAACCGCAGTTATGTATGGCTATACCTATCCTGCCGGACGCAGAAAGGCAGTCAGATGAAAAAAAGTATACAGGAATCCTATATACTTCGTACTGTCGTGTACAGAAGCAGTGAGAGCCACAGTAAAAACTACCTTGGTATTTCACGGAAATCCCTCCACACTTTAATGCACGCAAAATGCGACATATATATTGTAACCGATTTGAAACCAAATTGCAAGTGTTTCAGCAAAATATTTTAGAAAATTTAAAATTTGTCTTAAAAGCACATGATAAACAGGCAATTATAGAATTTATACAACAAATTAACTATTATAACTTAAATGGAAAATATAAAATTAACATTTACCTCTTGCATTTTTCAGAAAATGTGTTAAAATAGAAATATAGAGCATACATAATGTCTGCTCGCGAAAAATCAAGGAGGTACTTATCATGGCTTATACTATTTCTGATGCTTGCATTATGTGCGGAGCTTGTGCAGATGGCTGCCCCGTTAGTGCAATTTCTGAGGGTGACGGCAAGTACGTTATCAACGCTGATACATGTGTAGACTGCGGTGCTTGTGCAGATGTTTGTCCCGTTTCTGCTCCTGCCGCTGAGTAATTCATAAGCAAGTACACCAATAAAAAATATGCTCTCCGTTTAAGGGGAGCATTTTTTATGCTAATCCCCCCCCCCCGAAATAACGCAAAAGACCGGCACATGAAAACCATGTGCCGGTCAATCAATTATGGCTTATATAATGATACAATTCAATCAGCTATTGATCTTTGTAACAACGCCTGAACCTACTGTACGGCCGCCCTCACGGATAGCGAAACGGAGACCCTCTTCAATAGCGATAGGTGTGATAAGCTCAACGTCGATAGAAACGTTATCACCGGGCATGCACATTTCCTTATCAGCAGGAAGTGTGATAACACCAGTAACGTCAGTTGTTCTGAAGTAGAACTGAGGTCTGTAGTTGTTGAAGAAAGGAGTATGACGTCCGCCCTCTTCCTTCTTCAGTACGTATACCTGACCGGAGAACTTTGTGTGGGGGTTGATGGAACCGGGCTTACAGATAACCTGTCCTCTTTCGATATCACTTCTCTGAATACCACGGAGAAGAGCACCGATGTTGTCACCAGCCTCAGCGTAGTCGAGGATCTTTCTGAACATTTCGATACCTGTTACAACTGTAGAAGCTGTTTCCTTGATACCAACGATCTCAACTGTATCACCAGTCTTGAGCTGGCCTCTCTCAACTCTACCTGTAGCAACTGTACCACGGCCTGTGATTGTGAATACGTCCTCAACAGGCATAAGGAAGGGCTG
>JBJERX010000055.1:0-14967 GCA_051882495.1 Huintestinicola sp.
AGATTTTTTGTACACTTTCTGGCGAATTGTTGTATGTTTTACTTGACTTTTTACAAGTGCGTTAATAATCCTGCTATTTCATCAATCAGCAGTATTTTTATTTGTCCGCTGCCGCCTTCGGGTGTGGATAGAAATTCATCATAAAACAGCTTAATCATATCATATGATGATTCAAATTCTGCAAAATGTTCTGTAATGCCTGCAAATTCATGACTTGCCTTAAAATCAACAATATACAACGCTATATCTTGTGTTTTCAATTTATGCAGCCAATACAATATAGCAGTAGATTTTCCTGACCCAGACCCACCAACCACAATCAAATGACTGTCGGTTGAAGCAAATACAGGTATCTTTAACCCTTGCGTTTGTAGAATTGTTAAATCATACCCTAACATAAATTCTGCCATCAATTTAAATCCTCACTATCTTCTGTATCAATTACATTTGTATTTATCGTGATGACATCATGTACCTTACTTTGTTTCATTATCGCCATAATACGCTTTTCATCATCAGTCATCGCATATTTGATTCGCAGAACTGGCATCTTCAAATCATCACGAAATAACCAATCAATTAAAATATCATCGGTGTACCCATGCACTTGTAAATATTGCTTCGTCAGATTGGATATTACAGCTTGAATGATCTGCTTTTCGTTATCATTGTCATAATATACTGATATTGCTATGTAATGCAATCCACAGTGATCACCAAAATACATCAAGGGTGTTAATATAGCGGTTTGGGACAAATCAATCAATTGATTGTAACGCTTATCGCCAATTATGTTCCTGATGTTTGTTCGTACATCATCAGCAAATCCAGCATCTTCGTTGAATGCATATTCATGTTCACCATTCAAGAAGTTATGTACTTTAATCATAGCTGTATGTAGGTTGCAGCCGCACCACATCATAATGATGCGGCATACAACATAGTAACTAATCGTGCAGATTATGAATACAACCGATATCCACAGAATAATTTCCATGAATACACCTCATTACTGCTTTGCATTTATGACCTTTATCTGCTTAATTGGTTGGAATATCCCATTGGCTGTTTTAACTGCCTTATCATATGAGATATCAATTTCCATGCCAACTTTTAATGTACTGCAATCATAATCACCAACATAAACTGTTTCAACCTTCTGCCCAACACAGCCCCTACCCGCATCAGCATTTGTGTAAAAACTATTAAATGAATCTGCTGTATGTAATGTAGTGGTTCTGATTCCGTTCTGATTTGTTGAATAATGCATACCCACAAGAATCATAGTAGCAACCTTCCTTTCTAACGCCTGCAATCGCTTTAGTCAAAAATTCAAACATATTGCAGTATGTTTTCCCTTTTGCCACCATTAGAATATCACAGGGGTTCTAAAAAATCAACTTTTGGATGTGCTTGAATTTTTTCATGATATTCAAAATTAACTTTGATATTATTAAAATTTATTCTGATGTGTATTAATTTTTATTCTGACATATATTAAATTTCTCTGAATTGTAGAGATTTTTTAAATGTGTCAGAACGTATGTTTGATATATAATTTGATATGCTGAAAAATCACAAATTTTTGGATTTTTAATATTTGTATGCATTTACAAATATCTCGGCTATATCACTGTGACTTATGGTATAAATGCACAATAAATATTATTTTTTATAAAATATATAAAAAATAAGTGGAATTACCTACCAATGGCAACTCCACATAAAAGATTATATATCATATAAGTTTCACATCATCAATTGTTACTTTCTCTCGAAGATATTTTAAGATTAAATAATTAAACTTCTGTTTGGCGTATTGTTCCATATAATTATAGTCGGGTGCACCAGATTCTGTTACGGGTAGCAATATCATTTGTTTCTGCATACGCTCTTCATTAAATTTATATCCATATGCATATTTGGTTTTTTGTTGAAGAATCACAGTTTTCAAAAATAAATAAATATATTCATTTCCTTTGTGTTCTTTTAACACAAATCGTTTCACATCATCTGAAAATATACAAGTATATGGATGATAAAAATTTTCTACAACACTTCCATTATAATTAACACCGAGGACATTACTATCCTCCGATGTATTTGTGTTACTAACAAATTTAGTCACACCATTGTTAGATTCTGATGCTCCGATAAATGGCTTTTTACCCGCCTGCATATTACTCTTTGTTAATCGTTTGCCTGGATGTATAACAAAAATATCATTTATGTAAAATTCCTTCCACTCCTTTTGACTTAGCAAAGATATATTCGTGCTTTGGATATTTTTTTTGATATGCGTGATGTAATTCTGAAGTATTTTCTGCTCACGTTCTTTTATATACTGCTCCATAAAGATATAATCTATTTCACCTGTACAATCAACAGGCAAAAGGATTTTACTTCTTCTTAATCGGGTAAGTGTTGCTCCATTACCGCCCCAACTAAAAATAGAAAGGACATTTTTTAGCAAAGGAATAAAAAATTTTGCGTTTACGGCATTTAGATAGTCATTTCGTAATATTTGAATATTCTGTCCAGTATAAAATTCTCCCTGTTGATAGAATACCGTTTGTGTATCAAGTCCAACAGTGATACAATTTCCACTATCTGTACTGAAATTCGGCTGAACACAAACAAAATCATTTATGCCATTATTTGTTTCAGTGCGAGTTATATATGGGTAAGAACCAGCTGTACGAATTAGTTTGGTTTTGTCAATACTACTAGCGGTTGAGCTAATTGAAAAAACACATTTAAGCGGAAACGTTTTCCATTCTCTATCATTCAAATTAAGCATTATTGTTACCACCTTTTTGTTCAAACAGATACCCTTTCCCATGTGTCACCATATTAAATTCAAATGTTAAATAATCTGCAATGCTATTCATAAAATCTTCTTCTGTTGGTATTTCGTCATTGTAATAATAGAAAGAATGTAACCATTCATCTGTATTTTCAACTGTTGTTTCAACCATAAAGCTTGAAGGGAAATCTACCACTTTTCCACGCCAACAATCCAAAAGGTACTGCTTTTTGTCTTTCGCACGTTCAGTCTCAACAAGTCCTAAGTGTTTTTTTACTTCAAACCCATCATCTTCAAAATTTATAAACTTAGCAAGTTTATCAGATGGATGTGGTTCTCCTGTTGTGAATACCGCTATACATGGTACAGTTCCAACACGATAAAATGTATCTTTATTTAAACTGATAACACCCTCTAATGTATGTTTCTTCAAAATATCCTTTTTAACAGCCTTGTCTTCTTTGGTTTTTCCTATCATCGCAGAAACAGGAACAATAACCGCAGCTCGACCGCCTGTAGTAATTGAATTAAGCAAATGCCTAATGAAACATAATTCTGACAAATGTGCTGTTTCTTTTCCTTTTGCCTGTGAATAAGGTGGATTCATAAAGCCTACGGTAATACCACCGCCTTTTAATTGTAATTCACCACAATCTTGTGCTAAGAAATCCTCACAAATTAAATTACTTTGACCATCACCACGTAGAATCATATTGGTTGTAGCAATAGAAAACATATCATCACGAATTTCAATTCCATAAATTTGTTTTTGCTTGATATGCTTTCGTTCAGTCTCATTTTTTGCAGAGTTCAACATTTTATGCATTCCGGAAATCAGAAACCCACCTGTTCCGCAACAGGGGTCAAATATTATGTCTGTAGACTTTAAATTTACTAATTCACAAAATAATTCTGTTATATGACGAGGCGTTAATACAACTCCAAGAGCCTGTCCATCTCCACCTGAATAAGAAACAAACTCTCCATAGAAACGTCCTAAATAATCTTCACGACCATTTGACACGATCGCTTGAAAAATGTTATCGTTAATGTATTCAGAAAAAAACCTAAGCGGTGTTTTATCTCCTAAGTCTGCACGTTTGGTATTTAATTGCGGTCTATCCTTAATCAGTGTGAACTGATTAAGGACACGCTGCTTTTTTACTTCTGGTGCAACCTTTGCACGCTGTAAATTCTTTTCAAGATACTGATACAAAATAGCACCGTCTGTATTACTTTCCAGTGTATCTCCAGTCAATAATTTCAAATTAAAACCATATTCTTTTTCACGCAATGCAAGAAGGATTGCAGAGACAACAAGTGGTTTTTCATCTTCACCAAGTCCGCCATAGTTACGTAAATATTCGTGTAGTTCTTTTGCTTTCTTAATAATATCAGCAAGCTCAATATCTTCGGGCGGTACTTCGCCTAAAACAATGCTTTTATAATATTCGTCTATATGTGCTGCAGAAAAATTTTCAAAAGTCTGAACTTCAGGCAACCATTTATATCCATTATCATCTACAAATAATGGCTGTAAAATATGATGCTTGCTATCACCTGCATTACCAAAAGCAAAAATTTTCTTATAATTTGTTTTGGCTATAATATGTTGTGCGTAGTGCAAGGCACCGTTGACTGCATAATCTGTTGTTGCCTGTACTGTCATAGAAATAGAACCATCTGCTTCTTTTAAGCATAGATTTGCTCGGTCAGCTTTATCTTCCATAACAATTACAAAGTCATTGACTACAGCAGTATATTCGGGAAATCCTGCCTTGCCTGTTTGGTGCTTTGAAGCTGTTTTCAGAGCATCGTTAATAGATACTATATTACTTCCCTGTGTATCTGCACTAATATTTGCCTCTTTTAGCAAGTCATGTATATATAAATCGAAATTTGCTTCCTTTTTTGCCATTCTATTTCTCTCCCAAATATACAATAGGAGGATAAAAGTTTCCTTCCATCCTCCTTGTCTGCTATATTAACTTATTTGAACGTGTTCTCTTTTGGTCGTAAATTGGTCGTAAAAATTGAGCTTACTCTGCTGAAATCACGTATCTACGTACTTTATCAGTCAAGTGACTTCATCGTCGGGAACAAAAGCACATCCCTGATAGCGGGAGAATTTGTCAGGAGCATAACAAGACGGTCGATACCGTAGCCGATGCCGCCTGTGGGAGGCATACCGATCTCAAGGGCACGAAGAAAATCTTCGTCAATGCGGTTTGCTTCGTCATCACCCTTTTTGAGCAGTTCTTCCTGTGCAATGAATCGCTCTCTCTGGTCAACGGGGTCGTTAAGCTCAGAATAAGCGTTGCACATTTCCCAACCGTTCATAAACAGCTCGAAACGCTCAACATAGTCGGGATTTTCAGGCTTTCTCTTTGTAAGGGGAGAAATCTCAACGGGATGATCCATGATAAATGTAGGCTGGATAAGGTGCTTTTCAACGAATTCCTCGAGGAACAGGTTGAGGATATCTCCTCTTTCATGTCTGTCCTCGAATTCGATGTGGTGCTCCTTGGCAAGTGCCTTTGCTTCTGCAGTATCCTTTACTGTGCTGAAATCAACACCGGAATACTTCTTTACTGCTTCTATCATTGTAAGTCTCTCGAAAGGCTTGCCCAGATCCATTTCGTACTCACCGTAAGTAATTGTGGTTGTTCCGCAAACCTCTTTAGCAAGATATCTGAACAGGTTCTCCGTCAGATCCATCATGCCGTTGTAGTCTGTATATGCCTGATAAAGCTCCATCAGTGTGAATTCGGGATTATGACGTGTATCAACGCCCTCGTTTCTGAATACACGTCCGATCTCGTAAACTCTGTCCAGTCCGCCTACGATAAGACGCTTGAGGTAAAGCTCAAGCGATATTCTCAGCTTTACGTCCTCGTTAAGTGCATTATAATGTGTCTCAAAGGGTCTTGCAGCTGCTCCCCCCGCATTCGATACGAGCATGGGAGTTTCAACTTCAATGAAGCCCTGTCCGTCCAGATAGCGTCTGATAGAGGAAATGATCTTTGAACGCTTTCTGAATGTGTCTGCAACATCGGGATTAACTATAAGGTCAACGTATCTCTGACGGTATCTTGTATCCTGATCCTTAAGTCCGTGCCACTTCTCGGGGAGAGGGAGGAGGGACTTTGAGAGGAGAGTTATTTTCTTAGCGTGAACTGTGACCTCGCCTGTTCTTGTCTTGAAAACGAAGCCCTCTACGCCTACGATATCGCCCATATCCCATGTCTTGAATTCCTTGAATTCTTCCTCGCCGATATCGTTCATACGAACATATACCTGCATACGGTCGGTACTGTCACGAACGTCTATGAAATTAGCCTTGCCCATGTTTCTCCAGGTCATGATACGGCCTGCGATCCTGACCTCTATCTTGTTTTCCTCAAGCAGAGCCTTCAGCTTTTCATCATCTCCGCCTGCTTCTGCAGTAAGCTTTGCTTCAAGCTCAGCGTACTGTCTGCGGATCTCAGAATTCTTGATATTCCAGTCAAACTTTGTTATCTCAAATGGATTTCTGCCGTTAGCCTTAAGGGCATCAAGCTTTTCCATCCTAACTTTCTTGAGGACATGGATATCCTCTTCGGTCTGCTCAGCTTCCTCCGGGGCAGCCTGAGTCTTTACCTGCTCATCAGCCATTATTAATACACCCTTTATTTTATGAATTTTACTTAGAACCTGTCGTCACAAGATATGTGTACAGATTTTCGAGCATGATTTTGCGGGTTACAAGGAAAAATCCGCAGACGGGCTTGCTGCCCGGCAAAGAATTTTAACGCAGTAAGCAGCAAAATTTGCCGAAAAGACGTGTGCGTAAGCTTTTTTGACAGGCTCTTACTTGGAGATCTCAAGAACTTCCATACGGATAATTCCGATAGGAGCTTCAACTTCAAGAATATCTCCTACCTTCTTCTTGAGAGCGGCTATACCGATAGGAGCATCCTCCGAGATCTTGTCGTTATCGGGGTCAGCCTCGGTTGAACCAACGATCTGGAGTGTCATTATCTCATCAAGCTCAAGATCCTTAAGCTTAACGTAAGAGCCTACGCCTATCTCATCATTGGAGAGGTCATCATCACCTACGATCTCAGCGTTAGCGATCTTCATTTCTATGTCAGCGATCTCGGCTTCGAGAATACCCTGCTCATCCTTTGCAGCATCGTACTCTGCGTTCTCGGAAAGGTCACCCTGAGAACGAGCTTCCTTCAGCTTCTCAGCAACCTCTTTTCTGCGGACATTCTTGAGATATTCGAGCTTATCCTGGAGAGCCTGATAGCCCTCAGCAGACATTTTGATTTTTTTTGTTGCCATAATATGATCTTCCTTTCATAGACGGAATACTATTCCGTATTAGCACAATAATCCATACTAATATATTATATAATATTTTTGCTCGTGTGTCAAGCGGATAATCATAAATTCCTTTATACAGCAAAAAAGCACCGTTCCGACAGCTATTATCACCATCGGAACGGTGCCTGATTATTCGGTTAATAAGCCATCATTCGGAATACTTGCTGCCGCTGTACTTTCTTCTTGAACAGAACATGAGTGCTGCTGCGGAAGCAAATGCTGCAGCTGCGACTGCCTTTACGGGAGCAGTGTTCTCACC
Source organism: Huintestinicola sp. (assembly GCA_051882495.1). GTDB lineage: Bacteria > Bacillota > Clostridia > Oscillospirales > Ruminococcaceae > Huintestinicola. The sequence goes on from JBJERX010000055.1 coordinate 7,434, forward strand.
TGTCTGAGGATTGACTGAATTGAAATCGGTAAGGGGAACTTCGCTTTCCTCAATTATGATCTCGTCAGCTGGAGTATCAATTGTTTCGAATGTAAATTCACCGAGAGGAACCTCATTGTCCTCAATTTCTACAGGCTCAGAAGCTGTTTCCTCATCGGGTGAATCGGGAGTTTCATCAACTGTAGTCTCGGGAACATCATCCGGAACATCATCCGGAACATCATCAAGGGGAACAGATACCACATCATCGGGCACAACAGGGGCAGGCTCGGGAATAGGCTTAGGAGGAGTAGGTGTAGGAGTTCCTGCAGGATCGAAAGAAGGATCCACAGGGATTGTCTCGGGAAGTGTAGGTGATAATCCCGAAGGCTTATCCGGAACATCGGGTGTATTATCTTCGGGAGCTGTTGTATCTGAATCGTTGTCAGCATCTGCGTCTGCATCGGCATCAGCATCAGCATCAGCGTCTGCATCAGCGTCTGCATCTGCATCAGAATCAGCATCGGCATCAGAATCTGCATCGGCATCTGCGTCTGCATCAGCATCGGAATCTGCGTCTGCATCGGAATCTGCGTCTGCATCAGCATCTGCATCTGCATCTGCATCAGCGTCTGCATCGGAATCTGGGTCTGCGTCCGCATCGGAATCAACATCTGCGTCTGCATCGGAATCTGCGTCAGCATCGGCATCGGCATCAGCGCCTGCATCGGAATCTGCATCAGAATCTGCATCAGAATCTGCATCGGCATCAGAATCTGCATCGGCATCTGCATCTGCATCAGCGTCTGCATCTGCATCGGCATCGGCATCTGCGTCTGCATCGGCATCTGCATCGGCATCTGCGTCTGCATCAGCGTCGGCATCGGCATCAGCATCTGCATCGGAATCTGCATCGGAATCTGCGTCGGCGTCAGCATCTGCATCAGCATCGGCATCTGCATCAGCATCAGCATCAGCATCTGCATCTGCATCAGCGTCTGCATCGGCATCAGCATCGGCATCAGCGTCGGCATCAGCGTCGGCATCAGCGTCTGCATCTGCGTCAGCGTCGGCATCGGCATCGGCATCAGCGTCTGCATCGGAATCTGCGTCTGCATCAGCATCGGCATCGGCATCAGCGTCTGCATCGGAATCTGCGTCTGCATCGGCATCGGCATCGGCATCGGCATCAGCGTCTGCATCGGCATCAGCATCTGCATCGGAATCTGCATCGGAATCTGCGTCGGCGTCAGCATCTGCATCAGCATCGGCATCTGCATCAGCATCAGCATCAGCATCTGCATCGGCATCAGCGTCTGCATCGGAATCTGCATCGGCATCAGCGTCTGCATCGGCATCAGCGTCTGCATCGGAATCTGCGTCTGCATCGGCATCGGCATCGGCATCAGCGTCTGCATCGGAATCTGCGTCGGCATCAGCATCTGCATCGGCATCAGCGTCGGCATCTGCATCGGCATCGGCATCAGCGTCTGCATCGGCATCGGCATCAGCGTCGGCATCGGCATCAGCGTCGGCATCGGCATCGGCATCAGCGTCGGCATCGGCATCGGCATCGGCATCAGCGTCGGCATCGGCATCAGCGTCGGCATCGGCATCGGCATCGGCATCGGCATCGGCATCGGCATCAGCGTCTGCATCGGCATCAGCGTCTGCATCGGAATCTGCGTCGGCATCAGCATCTGCATCGGCATCTGCGTCCGCATCTGCATCTGCATCGGCATCGGCATCAGCGTCTGCATCGGAATCGTCTTCGTTATTGTTATCGTCGCTGTCGTCGTCCTGATCGTCATCCTGCTCATCATCTGTGTCATCATCGGGGATAACAGGAACTACCACTGTATCTTCAAAAGCAGAATCTCCGAACTGGTTATCACCGTCGTAAATGCGGCATATGAGCTGTCCATCAAAATGAGGATGTCCCGACTGATTGGGATCCGAAGTAACCGAAGCATCGGGGGCAAGCACTGAACCAATAGTATTGCCGAGGATAACAGTATCTGCATCGGGAATATTGAAAAGTACAAGTCCGACCTCTGAGGGATTTCCTTCAAGGTTAATGATATCTGTCTGACCGTAGAATGTACCTGCGTTAGTTCCAAGGTTAACCGTTCCCGTACCTGTAATATTGATTATTACTGTAGAACCGTTAGGTACATTGAAATAGAAGCTGAGCTGTCCGCCTGCCTGTTCAAGCATTTGGTTGTACTGCTCTACTGTAATATTGAAAACGTTAAGGGTCTCATCATATCCTATAAACTCGATCCTGGATGACCATCCGGCATCATTTCCGACCGTACCGTTGGCATCAAGCTCTGTAAGACTGTCCGAAACATTGGAAAGATAATCAAAGGCATCGGAAAAGTCGATCCCTGCCGAATCGGCATCCATAATGTTTGTTCCCTCAACGAAGGAACCACTGGTGATCTCTCCGCCGATAACTACCATACCTGAGCTGTCATCCTGAATACCGGCAGAGTAGTTGTCGGGAATGGAAATGTTCCCCCCCGATGCAAAGCTGCCCTGACAGTCCGCACCCGATGTGGTGAAGCCATCTCTTGTAAATACATTAAATCCGGATGCTGAGCCTAAAACACTCTGGATATAGGCCTGCTTCTGATTGTTTACTATGTCCTCAAGGTCGTTTTTGTAATTGGGATCCTCGCCTGAGTTATTGTCTTCCGTGCTTTCGCCGTCATTTTCATCATCGCTTGCTATCTGATGGGAAGCAGCCTGCACGCCTGCAGCTGTTTCAAGGCACTCTTCTGCGGCAACTCCGCCCTGAGCATTTGCAGCAAACACCGTAAGTGCAAATGCGAATGCACTGAGTGACTGAGCTAATTTCCTTTTTCTGTTGGATGTATTATCTTTCATCATAAAAACAGCCCCCTATCTGTTAACCTTTGAATAGATCCGCTTATTATTACATGAACTGAAATATACACAATATATACCTGCAGAAATACTTCTGCTATTACCTAAATTATACTATTCCGATATAGAAATGTCAATAGGATATGCAAAAAACAGACGATAATTCCGATGACTTTTTTGTGAATTATTTTCTTTTCATCATAGCAATACGCTTTTCTGTAAGCTCAGGATTTGTAGAGCTTATTACCGCCGTTTCGTCGGTGATTATACCCTGCTTGTAAAGCTCGAAAACAGCAGAATCCATGGTTATCATATCGGGTGAGGACTGCACAACTGTGTCGATCTGATGCACCTTCTCCTCACGGATCATGGTCCTGATGGCGTTGTTTACGATCATTACCTCAAATGCAGGATAAAGTCCGCCGTTTACAGAGGGAACAAGCTGCTGGGAAATTACCGCTCTGAGCACCATTGAAAGCTGCATTCTGATCTGATGCTGCTGGTCTGCGGGGAAAATGTCGATGATACGGTCGATAGTAGTTGCCGCACCCATTGTATGGAGTGTTGAAAGAACCAGCTGACCTGTTTCTGCGGCTGTCATAGCAGTTTCGATGGTCTCTCTGTCACGCATCTCACCAAGGAGCAGGATATCCGGGGACTGTCTGAGAGCTGCTCTGAGAGCACCTACATAATTCTCCGTATCAATGTTTATCTCTCGCTGGCTGACAATGCATTTCTTGTGCTTATGCAGGAATTCGATGGGATCCTCAATAGTAACGATATGTCCGCTTCTTGTGGAATTTATCCTGTCGATAAGGCAGGTAAGAGTTGTGGATTTACCGCTTCCCGCAGTACCTGTGATAAGGATAAGTCCGCTTCCGCTTTCAGCAAGGGACATGATGTTTTCCGGTATATGCAGATCGGTATATTTGGGTAGTTCAAAAAGCACGTATCTCATTACCGCTGCAAGAGAGCCTCTCTGCTTGTATACGTTGACTCTGAAACGTCCTATGCCGTTTAAGGAGAATGAAAAATCCTGCTCTGTCCTGAGAGCCTCCTCGCTTGGAAAATCTCTGCCTGCAAGGATATATATGCACTTGATCATTTCCTCGGTATCGGTAGTGTTAAGATAATCTCCATCCTTATGAACGATCTTTCCGTCAACCTTATAGCCTATGGGTGCTCCCGCAACTATAAAGATATCGGATGCCTCCATGCTTACCGCTTCCGTAAGTATCTCGTTGATATCGTACATTGTATATGCCGCCTTTCTATTGTAATATAAACCGTTTTATCCCGGTCAGCCTCAGAAATCCCCGTCCCAGACGTTCAGTGTATCTTCTTCACCTTCACCGGAAATATCACAGACCTTCCTTGAGATCATCCTGTAATCCCCGGCGCCGGAGGGCTGCAGGGCAGACACTGATATTTCCCAGTACACTGCACTTGTCTCGTTAATGGGCGTACTGCATCTGATAAAATACTCTCTGCCGTTAAAGCTGTAATCAATGTGCGTAAGCTCGTTAAGATATTCCTCAAAGCAAAGGTCAAACGCACCGTCAGCCAAAGCTGCCGCAATACATCCGCTTACCTCGGCAAGCCGTTCCTCGGATAATGAATATGCCTCGTAATAATCCTTGATAAAACGTTCTGTTTTATCGGTTACGCTCCTGTCAAGTCTTGTACTCATAAGGGTCATAGTTGCGAACATAACAAGCAGCACCGTAACAAATATCATAACGATAGTCAGAAACCCCGTCATATTATTATATCGGCTTTTCTTTACCGGAACTTTAGCTTTCATGGTCACTATCCCCTCCTCTCATATCGCTCTGAGAGCCGCAGGGCATATAGCATGAGACCGACGCTTCCACCGATCTTTCCGCATAGGGAACATAGGCGGCAACATCCGCCTTTCCCATGACCCCGCATACAATGCCGCGGAAGGTATACTCTTCCCTGCTTTCCGTCAGTGTGATGATAATTTTTATGTCTTCTCCCGAAGCAGGATTTCCTTCACCGTCAAGAGATATCCTCAGGCTGTCACCAACAGAGGAGATGCCGCCGTCGGGAAAAACAATATCCATGGTTTTCCGTGAGTCTCCGTAAACCGAGTACACCTCGCAGACCGACTGCACCTCAGTGAGTGCTCTTGTGATAAGCTTTTCCTTTTCATCAGCCTTAGCCGCAGCGGAAAACATCTGCAGAACTGCCGCACACACCAGCGAAAACACAATAAGAACTGCCGCAAGCTCTATCATGAACGGCTCTGTTCTGAATCTGAATATTCTTTTCCCGACCATTGCCGTCCCTCCTGTTCATAGGATACCGAGAATTATTCACAGGCAGCAAACGCAGTATAGCTGCTGCCGTTTTCCGTTATGACTGTTATTTTCAGCACTCTGCCATCCCGAAGCTCCGCTTTCAGATCGGATACGGAAAAAACAGCATCCCCGGCTGCAAGGAGAAGATCACGTGATTCATTCCGGGGAACATAGGCTTCGCAGAGACTGCCGTCCCGCACAAAAATAACATCACTGTACTCGTCATCACTTATGATAAGCCTGCTGCAGCTGCCGTTTTCCCCTCGGATTATCTCCACATCACCGTCAACGCTCCGGATGCGGTTGACTATGAATTCCGCTGCAGCCATTCCGTTTCCCGCTGAGCTGTAGCTGTCCGAGATACCCTCGAAGCAGCTTGCCGCAGCACCTACCAGTGCAAAGCTGCAGAATGTGAATGTAAGCATGAGCAGGATATTTCCCAGCCTTACAGCTGTTCCATGCTCACGCCGAAGTCTTTCTGTGTTTATACCCGAGTCCATAGTCCACCTCCGTTCGGGATGGTATTAATCCCGAGGTTTATAAAAACTCATACTGTTTCGCTGAAGTTTCCCAGGAAGCGGAAATAGTCGGTGTTTGCACGGAGATCGTCAAGGATGACCGCAACCTTTCTGTCCGTATAATTTCCGTCAAAATCAAGGAAGATAACTGCCTCGAAATCAGTTCCCGCAACCTGCTTGTTCACGATCTTCTTGAGGTTGAGACCGTTGACAGCAAACTTGGTAAGCATTCTGTAAAGACCGCCCGAGATATGGGGTACGGCAAATGCAACAGATATGGTATCCGCATTCTGAGGAACCGCAAAGTCCTTGGAGAAGCAGATAAATCTTGTGTAGTTGGGATAAGCGTCAGCCGCATGCTCCTCGATTATCTCCAGACCGTTCATCTCCGCACATCTCTTGGAGCAGATGCAGGCGATGGTGCTGTCGGTGCTGTTCTTCACCATCTCAGCCGCAAGTGCAGTATTGGAGAATTCAACCTCCTCAAGCTGATGCTTTTTCAGATACTGTGAGCACTGTGCAAGTGCCTCCTTTTTGGAGAATACACGTCTGATATCCTCTGCCCTTGTTCCCGCCTTTGCAGCCAGGCAATGTGTTATCTCCACACGGACGATGTTGTTTATGTAGAAATCGTGGGAAGCCATAAGGTCATAGGTTTCCGCAATGGAACCCACTGTTGAGTTTTCAAGAGGAAGCAGTCCGTGATCGGCACGTCCGCTTTCAACAAGTCCCACAACATCCTTGAAATTCGTCATGAATCTGATAGGCTTATTCTCACCGAAGAGCTTGATGCATGCCGCCTCGGAATATGCTCCCGATGAGCCCTGACACGCAATTACCTCAGCCTTGCTTGGGTCGAAGGTTTTGGGAGTGTCGTAGATCTTGTCACGGGTGAACTCCTCTGCCTGGAGACACTTGCTGATGTCCATAATGCTTGTAAAAAGCACCTTGGAAGCGTCTGCAAGGCTGTCGGGAGAGGCTTTCATTACCTTGTCAATTATTTCCTTTTCACGTCCCCCCTGCATAACGGGAAGATCGTTGTCGATCTTGTATCTTGCTACCTGACGGCAAAGCTCCATTCTCTTGATAAATAGCTCAAGGATCTGTCCGTCAAGGCCGTCAATATCCTTTCTGATCTGTGATAAATCCATGTGTTTTTTCTGCTCTCTTTCTTAAATTATAGTATATTGCTCCTGACCGGGGTTATCAGCTGATATCTGCCAGCTCCAGATATGCGGAGCCGTTTTCGGCAATGTAGTCCTTTCTGCCCTGAAGATCGTCTCCAAGCAGCAGATCAAACATTCTTGCTGTTGCTTCAACATCAGCGGGAGTTACCTTGATAAGCCGTCTTGTATCCGGATTCATTGTGGTAAGGGACATCATTTCGGGGTCGTTCTCACCGAGACCCTTTGAACGGTCGATCTTGTATTTCTCATTTCCTATCTTGGCAAGTATCTCGATTTTTTCCTTTTCGTCATAAGCAAAATAGGTCATATTTTTTGTGGTTATCTCAAACAGAGGAGACTCCGCAATATAAACATATCCCTGCTCGATAAGTGTAGGGGTGAGCCTGTAAAGCATGGTCAGGACCAGCGTTCTGATCTGAAATCCGTCCACGTCGGCATCGGTACATATAATTACCTTGTTCCAGCGGAAATTATCTATATTGAATGAGGACAGCTCCTTGTTTGCCTTGGAACTCACCTCAACGCCGCATCCCAGCACCTTGATAAGATCGGTGATGATGTCATTCTTGAATATCTTGACATAATCCGCCTTGAGACAGTTCAGTATCTTTCCGCGGATAGGTATGATAGCCTG
>JBJERX010000056.1:0-3554 GCA_051882495.1 Huintestinicola sp.
ATGGGCTTTCAGAAATGCCGCCGCAAATCTGAGGTCCGTTTGCAGCTTTTCGGTATCCTTGTCCATTTTTACCACCCTTTCATAGTTTTGTGTTTTTCTCTACGGTTTTATTATAGCACTGTCAACAGTGTTGTGCAAGGTTAATTTCTAACAAACTTTTCTATCAAAGTTTGTGCATTTTAGCACTGTCAACAGTGATAAAAATATGATATACTATATGATAATACCATTAAGGAGCTGATACTATTGGATAATAACTCACAGGATAAACCTGCCCGCAAGGTAAGTGAAAAACACAAGGCTTCAAATCAGAAATGGGATCTCGAAAATATGCGTTCCGTAAGCTGCCGCCTTCGCAAAGAAGATGCGGAGCTTTTCAAGCAGTATTGTGCCGAAAATCACACAACTCCCGGTGCTTATCTCAAAAATCATATTCATGATATTTTGGATAAGTATTGTTCGGAAAAAGAGAAACAGGGCAAAGCCTGACTTATCACACCGCAAGCAGATGCAGCAAGCATCATGCCAGCGGTGCGTTTTTTATATTCAGTCCCCGTCTATATCAAGCCCGTATTCGTCAATGATCTCCTCAACCAGTTCCTTATACGATTTAATAACATCAATGCTTTCAGACAAAATCTCATAAGTTTCCCTAAGATCATTCTGCAAATGCACAAAATCTTCCATAAGGATTCCTAAAAGTACCCTGATTTCAGAAGGAGAGAAAAGAATAGTATCATCCTCTCGGATATAGTGGATAAGCTTGGAAAAAATGATGAAATTGCGGTCGGTTATCTCCATTGCTGTTTCATCTTCAAGGTCGGATTCAATGGCATAGACATCATTTACGTCAATCGCCTGTTCAAGAACATCACGCCAACCTCCCGATAAATCAAGCTTTATTTTTTTCTTCGCCATAGTATGCACCCTTTCAGTTATGTATTCTGTTTATAATAACGCTGGCTTCATATTTGGTCAGCTTATCATAATCTATATCAAGGTCAGAAAGTTTCTTGCGGTTGCGGTAAATGAGCCGCTTCTGTGCATCGGAAGCAGGCTGACCGCCCCACTTCCTTACGCTTTTCATATCCCACAGCTTATGGTTGTTCGGAAAATTGGTGACAAGGAAGTTATACACAAAATCAAGCACATTCTGCATATACATTCTCACTGTGGTTTTCACAGGCAGCTTGTTTTCATAAAGAACTGCTCGACTGTTCCCTGTCATATCCTCGCTTTCCACTCTGATGCAGCAGTTCCTGTCGTATGAGCAGACCATATCACCGTCGGGGAGCATAACATAATTCACATCGTGAGTGTCATAGCTGTTCTCTTCCTCGAAAATATCCACAAGGTGAGCATTGATCTGCCAGTCCTGCGGCTTGTTCATCTCATACTTTATTCTGTCCTCAATGTCTGTTATGAGCTGCCCTTCGATTTCTTCCTGGGGAATTGAAGCAGGAACCTCACTTATTCCGAAGAGGCTCGGCGCTGTGCATAACTTTATCTTGCCCGTTACACCAACGCAGTCCATAAGAAGCAGCTCCTTCTTGCCCTCATACAGCCGAAGTCCCCGTCCAACCATCTGAGCGTACAGACTTGCATTTCGTGTAGGTCTTGCGATTATCACAGTTTCGATCAGCGGCATATCCGTTCCCTCGGTAAACACCATGCAGTTTACTATGCAGGGAATTTTTCTTGCCGTAAAATCTGCGATTATCTCGTCCCTGTTCTCCGTTTCGCCCGTCACCACTCTTGCCCCGGGAATCTCCATTGCAATATTTCGTGCGTGATTAACGGAGGTCGCAAAGATAAGCGTCTGACCCACCGCATACTTTTGATACGCTTCGGCTATTGCTTTATTCTGCTTCTGAATATCCATAGCACTTGACAGCTCGCCCACATTCAGATCGCCGTTCTGACTGCTGACCTCGGAAATATCATAGCCGATATCAATTTTAAGGCAGCGGATATTCGACAGATAATTATTCTTGATGCCCCATTTCAGGTTTCTCTCAAAAATTATGCTGCTGTATATCTCGCCCAGCTTTACATTGTCGGCACGATTTGGTGTTGCGGTAAAACCAATATGCAGCCTCGGTCTGAAATACTCATAAATCTTCTTATATGTAGGTGCTACGGCGTGATGAGCTTCATCGGTGATGATGATATCAAAATCATCGGGAGAAAAACTTTCAAGCCTGCGGACAAGTGACTGAACGCTTGCCGAAACGACTTCCTCACCATTGCTGTGAATGTCAGCCTTTTCCACTCCGTATGAGCAGTCAAAATATTTCTTCGGCTGCCATACAAGTTCCTCACGATGAGAGAGGATAAGCATACGTCCCCGCCTTGCAATATGTGAAAAGATGACCGTCTTGCCCAGACCTGTTGCTACCGCCACAAGGTAGGAGCCGCTTTCGGTGTTGTTGATAATATCAACACATTCCTGCTGATAGTCCCTGAGCTGAATTTCATTCATGGGCATTCTCTCCGACAAGCCATCTTTCGATCTTGGCTGCAAAATACTTGTCCATATCCATATTGCGGAGCTGATCGTTCATCTCCACCTTGAACCAGACCTCAACGGGCTTTGAGAGGTTCAGCGAGAAAATCCCCATCAGACTTTTTGCGTCCACGATATATGTGCCGCTTCTGACCTCCGCCGCAACAACAAATCTTTCAAGTCCTGTCATAACATTGCAGAACTCATTGACATCGGAAATGGTTTTCAGAGAGATTCTGAAAAAATATTCCTCCTCATGTGATGAATGATTTCTTCTATTTTTCATAATAAGTTTTCCTTTCCTGTTCATGTTCTTCTTCATTTATCTGAACAGCCTGTGCCTTCCGTTCCTGTTCTTCCCTTGCCCTTTCAAGCAGAAAATCATAGTCGCACTGCACCTGCTGAGTGTATGTATCAAAATAATCGGTGAGCTTGTCCCTCTCGGCTTTGGCTGCCTTGATATCTTCTTCAATGCCTTCAACCTGACCTATGAACTTTTCAAGTATTGCCTTATGCTCTGTCACATCATCAACGGACAAAACTCCCTTGTCTGCAAGATAGCTGAGCTTTTTCAGTTCTTCCCTTTCAGCCTTGGTCATCGGATTCTTATTCACAAGCTCCGTAAATCTCGGAAAATCTCCGATGATTTTTTCTTCCTCGGAAATTCTGTCCTCCAGCTTTTTCTTTGCAGCCAGCACCTCCGAATATTTCCCCTCTGCCTTACCCACAACATCTTTAAGCTCACCAACGGAATGAATATTGTTGTTGTGAAGATAACACAGAAGCTCATAATTTTTAAGCACCGTCCGATAGGAAACATAATGCGGTCTGTCCGGTTCGGGAGCTTTATACAGCATTATCTGTATCTGCCGCAAACAAATTGCATACTCTCTCTGAATGCCGTCGTACTTTGCGATCTCCGATAAGGGCATTTCAAAATTCTTATGCTCGATGCGATAGGCAAGGTGCTCAAGGAAATATCCGTCACCAAGACGATAAGTTCGTATTGGTTTTCGATTCGGCTTCACTTGTATGGAAAGATACTTTT
>JBJERX010000057.1:0-14816 GCA_051882495.1 Huintestinicola sp.
TGCACACACAGAGCCGCATACATCACAAGCTTTGCAATATGATCTCCCCTGTGCATATGAGCCTTTTCATGCTTGATGATAAGCTCGCTTTCGGTGCAGCTAAGTCCTGTTGGAAGATAAATTCTCGGGCGGATAATTCCCATAATAAAAGGGTCGGATATTGCAGGAGATACATACACATTTCCTCCCATTTTCTGTGCAGACCTGAGAGAATGTGAAAGCCGTGCCCATGAAAAAACTCCACGACAAGCCATTATAATAACCGCAAATGCCCATATGTATGAAGCAGCGGCGATATAGTTTATCTCCCTTTTCACAGGTATTTCCGAAACAGGGTCAGACACAGCCGTGACCTGTTGGGACACCGAATTTTGCGGTGCAGAATATTCGGGAGCTGGGGCAATTTCGTTATCGTCATGTGTGATAAAAAGTCCATCGGCATTTCTCTCACTCACTTCCACGCTGTACGGTATCTCAACACTTGGGATAGGTGCGGAGGGCAGTTCAAAGCTTATAGGACATAGCAGTCTGAACAATGCCGCCGCCCAAAGTACATAGGAAAACACCTTCGGAGCCTTGCGTAGAAAAAGCCGCAAAACCATGACAACACCTATGACAATTGATGCGGTCACGCTCATTTCTATGACCCTGATAAATATGTCTGTCATAACGTTACTCCTTTCTGAAACGGTCTATCATCTGCTGAATTTCGTCGATCTCCCTTTCGGAAAGCTTTTTTCTGTCCGCAAATGCGGCAAGAAAACGAGGGAGCGAACCGCCGAAATCTTCCTCAAGGAGCTTGTCCGTTTTTATTGCGGCAATTTCCTCTTTTGAAATTACAGTGGAAACGTGTCCGTCTTTGTTTTCACAAATTCCCTTGTCGCACAGGCGGCGAAGCATTGTGTAGGTGGTGGATTTTTTCCACTCAAATGCTTCCGCACATATCTTGACCAGCTCACCCGAGGGAATACCCTCATTTTCTCTGATTATGTCAACGAGCTTGCCTTCCATTTCACCGAGGTTTATATTCATAGTATCATGTCCTTTCTTAGGTTTATTATTTGTAGACTACACATACAGTCTAACATATGTAGACTGATTTGTCAAGGGGTTTTGTAAAAAAATCCTGCTGTCCGTTTAAAAAAGCAGGATTTTTTCACAGATATTCTGTTACATTTATTATAGGAACAATAAAAGGAGCTTTCACAAAAAAGGCGGTTTTACGCTGTTTTTCTCAGACTCCCCGATAAACCTGTAACCTTTTTCTATGATGATTGACAATTAACCTGATCTGCGTTATAATAAAAATATGAAATCTCGGCTTATTATAGGAGTTGATTTGCTTGTCTGTTATATTGATCATAAGAGAAGAAGCAGTTTGCCTGCTTTTCCTCGTTTTCCTGATATGCTACTATTGGGTATATAAAAGCAACGACGAGAACAACGACGGAAAATCGTTTCTCAAAATATCAGCCTACGCTTTGGGACACGTAATACTCGATATGGTAACGGTCATAACCGTAAATAATCTCAGCACTGTTCCGGAATTGTTGAATAAGGTACTTCACATTGCATTCTTCTGTTTTGGAATATTGTTTATAATGGAATTTCTGGATTATGTCATCAAGCTTACAATGTCCAATAGGTTTCTCCGGAAATACCGCCGAATCAAGTTTTTTCCTGTTATTCTTATAATACCGCTCTCATTATTTCTGCCGATAGAGTATATCGAGGGCAGAGGAACAAATTACAGTTACGGTCCGCTTCTTTTTGCCTGCTACGGTCTGTTTGCCATCTACTGTATATCAGCAATGCTTCTGGTTATTGCGAATTATAAAAATCTGGATATAAAGATGCGTCTTGCGGTTCTGCCGACTATCACGCTTATGGCGGTGATGATTTCTGTGCAGGCGGTCGTTCCCGAGATGCTGATAACAGGAGCCGGTGCAACATTAGTATGCATAGGTCTTTTTGTTACGGTGGATAATCCCGTTTCCGCATATATGGAGCAGGCTCTTTGGGATAATGCCACAGGAGTACGCAACAAAAACAGCTTTGAGAAGCAAATGTCTTTATTTGAAAAGAATTATCGGAATAAGAAGCTGAGGCTCGGCTTTGTTATCTGTGACCTGAACGGCTTGAAGCTTATTAACGATAATTACGGTCACTCCGAGGGCGACAGGCTTATCAAAGCTGCCGCTTCGGTTCTTCTGAATAATATGAAAAATGCATATAATGTCTACAGGATAGGCGGAGATGAATTTGCGGTGATATATCTTTCCCCAAACGATGAAGCTGTCAGGGCGGAAGTTGAAAGCGTCCGAACCGCCTGCAATAATTACAATGACAGTCCCGTAAAGCTTAGCATTGCTATGGGGTATGCTTCGGGAACAAGCGATCCATCGGGATTTATGGAAATATACAGCCGAGCAGACGCTCTTATGTATGAAAATAAAGCGGAAATAAAACGGCTTAATTCCGAATTGAGCAGATAAGCCAACAAACAAAGACGTCGGACTGCTTTGCAGGCAGTTCGACGTCTATTTATAATATTTCTATGTAATAAGATAGTTTCTATAGCATCATTTGCATTACAAAATAATTCACCATTTTTTCAGCTCAGATGCACAGTACATACCGGGCTTGACCGCACGCAGCTCAACATAGCATCCGCACTTGGCACACATCCCGTTGATAAGCTCATCGCAGCTCCTGCATATTTCAAGGCGATTGGAGTAAGTCTCGCTGTCAACACGCTTCCCGGGCGGTATCTCGCTTATGTAATCAAGTATGCTTTGATTCACCTCGTCATAATCCATATCCGCAATGAGGCATCTGCGGCATTTTACTTTAGTCATGTTACTTTGTAAGCTTTACAGATACTACGCTGTGTGGGGGAAGTGTGAGTCCCACTTTGTTTCCGTTCACTGATACACCGTCAAAGCTTACAGGCTTGACATTTTCCGCTCCGTCAAATCCATTGTATGCGTGAATGTCAGCAGTAAGTATCTCAGCGGAAAGGTCGGAGGCATTAAACGAACCTGTGGAAATGTTCATCACGCACTCCTCATTTAAAGTACAGTTTGCAAGAGTGATAAGCATATCTCCGTTCTTGTCAACGGAAACCGATTTTGTTACTGCGGGGATATTATATCCGTCGCAGTCAGATGATGTGATATAGCTCTCAACAAGGTCTGCATCCTGATGATCTCTGAGCATTTTAAATACATAGTATGTAGGAGTAAGTACCATTTTTTCCCCTTCTGTAAGAATTACAGATTGGAGAACATTAACGGTCTGTGCTATATTTGCCATAACTATTCTGTCGGAATGATCATTGAAGATATGCAGATTGATTGCAGCTGTTATAGCGTCACGCATAGTATTCTGCTGATACAGGAACGCCGGATTTGTACCCTTTTCAACGTCGTACCAGCAGCCCCATTCATCTATAATAAGTCCTAACTTATGATCGGGGTCATAGCGGGACATGATAGCGTCCTGACGGGCAATTATAGGCTCGATGCCCCATGCATTCACAAGGGTCTTGTACTACTCCTCATTTGTGAAATCAACTGCGTCACCCTTATGCTCCCATGTGCCTGCTATTGTGTAATAGTGCATGGAAATAGCTTTTGCGGTGTATTCATTTATGGATGCCATGAGCTTGTCTGTCCAGTTGTAGTCATCTCCGCTGGGACCGCAGGCTACCTTGAAAAGCTCATTTCCGCTGTAATTCTTGCAGAATGTCTGATAACGTCTGTATTCATCAATATAATATTCGGGACGCATATTGCCGCCGCAGCCCCAGCTTTCGTTTCCGATACCAAGGTACTTAAGCTTCCATGGCTTTTCTCTGCCGTTTTTACGGCGAAGCTCTGCCATTGGTGATACTCCGTCAAAGGTCATGTATTCCACCCATTCGGAAAACTCCTGAACGGTACCGCTTCCCATGTTTCCCGCAATGTAAGGCTCGCATCCAAGCTCCTCGCAGAGATTCATGAATTCATGGGTACCGAAGCTGTTATCCTCCACAACGTGTCCCCAGTTGGAGTTTACCATCTTCTTGCGGGCAGACTTATCACCGATGCCGTCCTTCCAGTGGTACTCATCCGCAAAGCATCCACCCGGCCAACGAAGTACGGGTATCCTGATTTCCTTCAGAGCTTCGATAATGTCCTTTCTTACTCCGTCCTTATTGGGAATAGTGCTGTCCTCGCCAACGAAGATGCCATTATAGATGCATCTTCCGAGATGCTCGGAGAAATGTCCGTATATCTCACGGCTGATATGACTTTTTTTGTTTTCGGGTGTGATAATAAGGTCTAATGATCTCATAGTAATTCTCCTCTGATGTAAAGATAGATATCGAAATGCTGTAAATCAATTATAATTCATATTCTCCGGAATATCAATGACGTATCATGCCGATTAATTGACTTTTTCTGCTTTTTTGCTCTTGATTATTTCTTTGCATCAATGTATAATTGCATAGGAGGATGATGGAAATGCATATAAATAACATCGGTCATGGTTACGCTCATGACAGGGATTTCAGGATAGACCGTCCTTACGGTTCGGGAGATAACCTGCTGCTGCTGCTCCTTACTCCCGCTGTTTTCACCTTTGACGGTACGGATATTCATACAGAGGCTGACTCGTTCATTCTGTTCAAAGAAAATGAGCCTCAGTTTTATAGGGCATCCGGTGATAAATTTGCCAACGACTTCTGTCATTTTTTTACAAGCAGTGATGATCTGAATTATCTTAACAGGCTTGGAATCCCTTTCGGCAGACCTGTAAAGCTTGACAGCATAGAAGAGTTGTCGGAAATAATTCGTCTTATGGTGCGTGAGCATTATTCGGATAATCCCCTTAAGCATACTTCCCTGGAGCTGTACATGAAGCTGTTTTTTACAAAGCTCTCCGAAAAGCTCGCTCCTGCAGGACAAGCTGCGGATGTGCCCTATTTCAGCAGACTTTCCGAGCTGCGAGCGGATATATATAACACGCCCTACAGAGATTGGGACATCTCAGAGCTTGCTGCAAGGCTTTCACTCAGCTTGTCTTATTTTCAGCATATATACACCCGTGCATTCGGTATCAGTGTGGCGAACGATATTATCCGAAGCCGCATCGAATACTCAAAGTATCTTCTGTCAACAACAGACATGCCTGTGTCAAGGATAGCGGAAATGTGCGGCTACAGATGCGAGCCTCATTTTATGCGGCAGTTCCGTTCACGGACAGGTATCACTCCATCTCAGTACAGAAAAGGAGGATGAATTTCTTATACTGCTCCGCTGCTAACTGATGAAGCTTTTTACGAAGAACAACTGCCGAAAGCAGTCAGACTATTTGATCTCCCGTCCCGTTCTGATATAATGTCCCTCCTGAACAGCCGAAAATGCTGCTGTGGCACAAACTGCAGCAGCACTGTATCTCAGATCAATGAAAGACAACGTCAAAGGCAGCAGGAACAGCAGCAAGCCTGTGACCTTATTCATAACGGTGTGTTCGGCTATAAATCTTTTAGCACATATAAAACCCGATATGATATTTGTGATCTTTATTAATGCTATTATCAGGATCCATATCCAAAGCCACCCGGGAATATCCATTGCAGGCAGCAGCTTGACCAGGGCTGCCGAGACAAAAACAAAATCCGCAGCAGTGTCCAGCCTTGACCCGAATGTGCTGACAGTGTTTGTTTTTCTTGCAATAGTTCCGTCAGTCATATCGGTAAGTCCGCAAAGAAGATACAAAACATAAAACCAAGGCGAAAACACCGGAAAGAACAGCATCAATATGCTGAATACTATCCGACTGCCTGTAACAATGTTTGCAATGTGTTTTATCATAATTCATTCCACCCGATGATGTATAGCGTATTATCCCTATTTCGGTCATTTACCGTCCACGGGAGGCACAGCTCCGGTTAATGCCTTTATCATCCAAGCCATATTCCGACCCAGATTATAGGCTGTTTCCATTCCCTCTTTGTCGTTTTTCACTTCATCGGGATCGCTGCCGAAAACCATACACCAATAGGACGAAGCAACCAAAGGCTGCTCGCATACCAACGGATATTTGTTCAGCACTTCCAATGCGGAGGTCGTTCCGGCTCTTCTTGCGGATACAATACAGCCGCAGGGCTTGAACCGCAGCTTATCGCCGTATGCGGCATACAGTCTGTCAAGATATGCTATCAATGCAGCATTTGGTGAGGAAAAATAAACAGGTGAACCTATTATCATTCCCTCTGCATTAATTATCCTTTCGGCAGTCTGATTTACTATATCTTCGCAGATACAGCGTCCTGTTTTACGGCAGGCAAAGCATCCTTTGCAGCCGGGAATATCCCTATCTCCGATATTGATGATCTCAGCTTCAATGCCATTCTCCCGTAATCCCCGGGCCACCTCGTTAAGTGCGGTATATGTACAGCCGGCCGTATGGGGACTTCCGTTCAGTAAAACTGCCTTCATATGTTATTCGATCCTTTCACGTTTTTGATACACGATATATCGGAAAATTATTTGAGAAAACCGTCTGATTCCTTTATCTTTTTTATTCCATTATACCCAAAACCATATACATAGTCAATAGAAGAATGAACATAACGAAATAATGTGTTAGAAAAAACAAAACAGCTTGCAATACCGCCCCAAGTAAATTAATAAAAATTCACTTGAAAACAGCTTCTGAATGTGATATAATTAACAAGTATATATGATGAAAGGAGCATTATATGAAGCTTTTCAAACTGGAAACTAACTTCACTATACGAAGCAAAATGGTTATAATGTTCCTGATCGTTATCCTGCCGCTGTTCGCAGCAAGTATAATCCTGCTGGTCAATATGCGTTCGATAATTGCCGACAAGTCCCTTAATAACGCAATGTCAAACGCCGATTCCCTCCGTACAAGGATATCGGATATTGTTCAGACTGCCGAGACTACAGCGGATAAGATATGCTCAAACACAACAATTATCAGCTTTCTTAACAACCACTTTACAGATGAGACCGAATATTATAATTTTTACGCAAACAACAGGATAATACACGA
Organism: Huintestinicola sp.; assembly: GCA_051882495.1. Taxonomy (GTDB): domain Bacteria; phylum Bacillota; class Clostridia; order Oscillospirales; family Ruminococcaceae; genus Huintestinicola. The sequence goes on from JBJERX010000057.1 coordinate 7,072, forward strand.
TTATCTTGCAGTGTTTCCTCAGATCGAGAGTATTCGTATATTTGTTAACCGTGATGATTTCGTTTATAATATACGTTTTTCCGAGATAAATGATGGTATAAAATCATCTATGTGGTATCGTGAGGTGCTTGCGGGTCATTCGGACAACGGGCGTTGGAAGGTCATAACAGATTCAGTAACAGGGGAGTTTTATTTAAGCTTCATAAAGCCCATGTATTCCTCGGACAGGAGGCTTCTGGGTATAGCTGTTATCGCAATTTCCGATGAATGGATAGGTCATCTGCTGTCAAACGAGTCGTACAATGCAGTGTTTGCTCTGAATAATGGCATGGTTTTTCACAGCAGTATAGAGAGTATCTCAAAGGGCAGTCTTATTGTTAATAACAGCGAGGTCAATGCTTTTGACCCCAACCTCCGTGAGATACATGAAGACCGCTTTCTTGGATATGAGGGTTATACTATAGTTGAAAATTTCACCATAGGTGAAACGGAGGATGTGTTCCAGATATTCCTGAAGCTGCCGTATTCAGCAGTCAATAAGGAGGTCAATCAGCTGTCCCTTGTATACGGTGGATACTGCGGACTAATGCTTATCCTGTCTTTGCTTACCATTATTCTGTTTACCAGTGTTTTCACACGGCGAATCCATCAGCTTAGTGATACAATGCATTCGGTGGCACAGGGTAATTTCGATGCTGATTTTACTATCAGCGGCAATGATGAGATAAATATTCTTTTCTCCGACCTGGATCAGATGGTCAAGAGCATCCAGAAGCTGATGGATGATGTTTATCGTGCTGAAATTCAGAATGAAGCCTTTAAGTTCAATCAGATGGAGGCGGAATTCAAGGCACTTGCCAGCCAGATCAACCCTCATTTCCTTTATAATACCCTTGAAACAATACGAATGAAGGCGTACTGCAATAACGACAAGGAAACAGCTGACCTTGTCAAGAAGCTGGGAAAATTCATGCGTCGGTGTCTTGAATTCAAGGACGGTGAGGTAACGCTACGCTCGGAGCTTGAGTTTACGAACAGCTATCTTGAGCTTCAGTCTGCAAGATTCGGAGACAGAGTTTCATACAGTATCTATTCGGAGGTGGATAAGGACTACATGATCCTTCCCCTTATAATCCAGCCTCTTGTTGAAAATGCCTTTGTTCACGGCATCGAGGGGTGCAAGACTAATGGACATATCGACATTAAGGTCTATTACCATAAGGAAAATGTAGTAATTGATGTTCGTGACAATGGTCAGGGAATATCTCCGGAAAAGATGGCAGAGCTTGAAGAAAAGCTCCGTCTGAACGATACATCCAGCGGCAAGAGTATTGGTCTTACCAATGTAAATAAGCGAGTGAAAATGTATCACGGCGAACAATACGGCATGACAGTGCAGAGCGTTCAGGGTAAGGGCACAACAATACGTGTGACCCTGCCGAGAGTACCTGCGGAACGTGCGGTGCCTGCAATTGGCCTGCAGGCGGTTGAGAAAAAGGAGCTGAAAACAAATGTATAAGGTAATGCTGGTTGACGACGAACCAAATGTAAGACAGGGAATTAGGATGATGATACCCTGGGACGAGCTTGACTGCACCATAATTGCAGAAGCCGAAGACGGCGACGATGGCCTTTCCAAGATAATGTCCCTGAATCCCGATATAGTTATAGCCGATATAAAGATGCCGGGCAAAACAGGAATTGAAATGACAGAAGCGGCTAAGGCTCTCGGATTCAAGGGAAAGGTCCTTATCCTTTCGGGATATTCGGACTTCACCTATGCCAAGGAGGCTATCGCTCTCGGAGTTGAGAATTTTATTCTGAAGCCTGTTGATGAGGATGAGCTTATTGAAGCCATTAAGAGCATTGGTGAAAAGATCAGCAAAGAAAAGGAGAATACATATCAGCAGAAGGTGGGCAGTGATTATCTTAATGAGCAGATAGTCCGCGGTCTTTTTGCAGGTCAGCATGAGTTCGTTGAATCCGCCAGACGTCAGTTCATGTTTTCATCATACTACACCTGTATCATCTGCTGCGATCTTGAAGCAGGGGAGCGTGAGACCGCCTATGAATTTGCCAAGAGCTTCTTTGATACTGTCTCGAATGTAAATATACTGCCCATAGATATCAGCGGTGTGCTCGGTGTGCTTTTCAAGGGATGGAAGGGTGCTGATGTATGCGACCTGCTGAAAAGGCTTTATAAGAGTATGGAGGACAAGGTTTTTATTGCTCTGGGTACTCAGGCGGACTCGCCTGAAATGATACATGACTCCTTTGCGGCAGCGGAGGATATCTACCGCAACAGGTTTATTTATAAGCACTGCGGAGTAGTTACTCCGGATGCTGTGATCCAGGATAAAAAGTCCTCCGAGGCTGTAGAAGAAACGGATTATTCCGCACGCTGCTATGCATTTATGGAGATCAACGATACTGCAAAGCTGGAGAAAACTCTTGACAGCTTTATGGAAAGTATGCAGGGCGGCTATACTCCCGAAATGGTCAAGGTAAACTGTATCACATTTATGATGAATATCCGTTCCCGTCTGGGCAAGGGCGTGTCGGACAAGAAGCCCGAGAATCTTATCACGGATGAATTCATCTCATCCATCGGCAAAAAGCAGAGCCTTTTTGAGATCGTAAATGATATGAAAAAATGCCTGTCCTCCGTGTCCGATTCCTGCTTCGGAAGAACAACGAAAAGTACAATGGAGCGTGTTGTCCAGTACATCAAATCCAATTACACAAGCGAGCTTCGTCTTGAAATGCTTGCGGGAATATTCGGCTACAACAGTGCATATCTCGGCAAGGTGTTCCATCAGTACACAGGGGAGAATTTCAACAACTATCTTGATGAGATACGTATTACCGAAGCCAAGCGTCTCCTCATGAGCGAGGAATACAAGGTTTACGAGGTTGCTGAAATGGTAGGGTATACCAACATCAACTACTTCCACAACAAATTCAAGAAGTATGTAGGCGTAAGCCCTCTCAGCTTCAAGAAAAACAAGGGCGTTATCTCCACGGAGACGGATGATACGGATGAATCCGAAGAATGATTCGGAAGAAGCTTTAGCGAAAGGAATATATTATGAAAATCAAATTTCATCTTCCCGATTTTTACGGAAATATAAAAATGAACCTTGCCTTTGCGGACCTGCTAAAGGAAAAGCCGCAGTATTTTTATGATGATATTGAGATAGCATCATCCTACGGATGCTTTCCTCCCGCTGCATGGAACGGAGGAAGAACGGTCATCGGAGCGGTACGCCGTGAGGGTATTGATGAGACCATCAGGCAGTATAATTCAAGGGGCATCCCCATCAGATATACATTTACCAATCCTCTGGTTACCGAAAAGCAGCTGAAGGATCCTTTCAGCAACATGATTACAAGAATTGCGGAAAACGGACTTAACGAAATAATCGTTAATGTTCCCGTTCTGGAGGAATACATAAGAAAGAATTATCCCTCATATCCGCTGATCTCATCTACTGTTAAGCAGCTTGAGGATAAGGAAGCACTCCTTGCCGAGCTGGAAAAGGATTATAAGCTTGTTGTTCTTGATTACAACTGGAACAACCGCTTTGAGGAGCTTTCAGAGCTGCCCTGCAAGGACAGGATCGAGCTGCTTATCAACCCTTACTGCACTCCTCACTGCAAGCGGAGAAAGCTTCATTATCAGTTCCTTGGTGAGCGTCAGTTTGAGCATAATATGCAGGTGTTCGGCGATCACCCCGAACGTCAGATGGAGCGTAAGGAATTCCCATGTCCGAATATGAGCTTCTGCTTCTATGACATCACGAAATTCGAGACTTTTATTTCCGCGGAGCAGTTGTATGAAAAGTATGTTCCTATGGGATATTCAAACTTCAAGATCGAGGGAAGAATGATGCATCCAGCAGATATCCTTGAAAGCTATGTATATTATCTCGTAAAGCCTGAGCATCGTGACGAGGTTCGCCTCAGAATGCTTAAGAACCTTCTTTCAAGGCAGGGCTGATTTATGGGTTTTTTTGATCTTTTCCGTCCGAAAAAAAGCGGGGGAGTTACGGCTGAGATGAAGAAAAAGCTTGCGTCGCTGAGAGAAAAGCGTGTCAATTACGTGTATATGCCTCTGGACGAGCTTGATTCGGCTGTGTCTGCCGATATCCGGTTTCTTACCGGACTTGCTCCCGTGAATTATTACGCTCTGAAGGATGAGTATATCGAAGCGGTGTTTTATTCCGACAGCACCCATGATGAGAATTATGTCATTTTCCGTTCTGTGAAAAATGACGTTCCCACAGCGGCAACGGGAGTTTATCCGGTGCCGAAGGATGTTTTACGCAAAGCGTTTTCCCGTCTGGGAGCAGTGGATTTCTAAGGAAACGCCGAAACGATATATTCAGTGTTTTTCTATACTTATCTTTATAATTTTTTTGATGTTTTTTTACAAAAACCTCTTGACAGGAAACCGATTACATAGTACAATATAGTTAATATGCAGATGGATGTATCTGCTTTTATAAAACTATAAAATTACATATGGAGGTCAATACCATGAGCGAATTTTTTCCTAATATCGGCAAGATCCCTTACGAGGGCAAGAACAGCACAAATCCTCTTGCATTCAAGTATTACAATCCCGATGAGGTAGTAGCAGGCAAGACAATGAGAGAGCAGCTTAAGTTTGCTCTTTCCTGGTGGCATACAATGGGCGGAGACGGCACAGATATGTTCGGCTGCGGCACAACAGATAAGTCCTGGGGTGCTGATGATGCTGAGAAGCGTGCTATCGCTAAGGTTGATGCAGCTTTCGAGATCATGGACAAGCTCTCCATTGATTATTACTGCTTCCATGACCGTGATCTTTCTCCCGAATACGGTTCTCTCGCAGAGTCCAACGCTGCTCTTGACAAGGTAGTTGCTTACCTTGAGAAGAAGCAGGCTGAAACAGGCAAGAAGCTTCTCTGGGGCACAGCTAAGTGCTTCGATCATCCCAGATATATGCACGGTGCAGGCACATCTCCCTCTGCTGATGTATTCGCTTATGCCGCAGCTCAGATCAAGAAGGCAGTTGAAGCTACTATCAAGCTCGGCGGTCAGGGTTATGTATTCTGGGGCGGCCGTGAGGGCTATGAGACTCTCCTCAATACAAACATGGCTCTTGAGCAGGACAACATGGCTCGTCTCATGAGAATGACAGTTGATTATGCACGTTCCCTCGGCTACACAGGTGATTTCTACATTGAGCCTAAGCCCAAGGAGCCTACAAAGCATCAGTATGATTTCGATACAGCTACAGTTCTTGGCTTCCTCCGCAAGTACGGACTTGAAAAGGACTTCAAGATGAATATCGAAGCTAACCATGCTACACTTGCTCAGCACACATTCCAGCACGAGCTCCGTGTTGCAAGAGATAACGGCGTATTCGGTTCTATCGACGCTAACCAGGGCGATATGCTCCTGGGCTGGGATACAGACCAGTTCCCCACAAATGTTTATGATGCTGCTCTCTGTATGTACGAAGTACTTAAGGCAGGCGGCTTCACAAACGGCGGTCTTAACTTTGACTCCAAGGCAAGAAGAGGTTCCTACACAATGGAGGATATTTTCCACAGCTATATTGCCGGTATGGATACATTTGCCCTCGGTCTTAAGATCGCAGACAAAATGATAACAGACGGCAGGATCGACAAGTTCGTTGCTGACAGATACGCTTCCTGGACAACAGGTATCGGAGCTGATATCATCAGCGGCAAAGCAACAATGGCTGATCTTGAAAAGTACGCTCTTGAAAAGGGTGAGGTTACAGATTCCCTCTCCAGCGGCAGACAGGAAATGCTGGAGTCTATCCTCAACAATATTATGTTCAGCCTTTGATTTAAAGGTATAAGAGAATGATTTTCGGCGGACGGAAAATGTATTACAGTTTACGTCCGCCGATTTTATAATAATGTGAAAGGAATGTTTTCCTATGAGATATGTTATCGGAGTAGATTTAGGTACAAGCGGAACAAAGACAGTACTCTTTGATGAAAAGGGGACAGTCATTGCTTCCATGACAATCGAATATCCCATGTATCAGCCAAAAAACGGTTATGCCGAACAGGATCCTGCTGACTGGTTCAATGCTGCTGTAAACACAATAAAGGGAGTTATCGAGAAAAGTGGTGTGTCAAACGGAGATATCGTCGGTGTCGGTATTTCAGGTCAGATGCACGGTCTTGTTATGCTGGATGAAAACAATAAAGTAATCCGCCGCTCTATCATCTGGTGTGACCAGAGAACGGCTAAGGAGTGCGAGGAGATAACAGAGAAGGTTGGAGCAGAGCGTCTTATCGAGATCACAGCGAATCCCGCCCTCACCGGATTTACCGCATCAAAGATCATGTGGGTCAAGAACAACGAGCCTGAGAACTATGCAAAGTGCCGTCATATACTTCTCCCCAAGGATTATGTGCGTTTCATGATCACAGGTGAATATGCAACCGAAGTATCCGACGCATCGGGAATGCAGCTTCTTGATGTTCCCAACAGATGCTGGAGTGAGGAGGTCTGCAGCAAGCTTGGCATTGATATGTCCATGCTGGCAAAGGTATACGAGTCTCCCGATATCACAGGCTATATCACCAAGGAAGCGGCAGCACTCACAGGACTTAAAGAAGGAACTCCCGTTGTGGGCGGTGCCGGTGATAATGCTGCTGCAGCTGTTGGTACAGGAGTTGTGGTTGACGGCAAGGCGTTCACAACTATCGGTACAAGCGGCGTTGTATTTGCACATACATCTGATATTTCCATTGATCCCAAGGGAAGAGTACATACATTCTGCTGTGCAGTTCCCGGATGCTGGCATGTAATGGGTGTTACCCAGGCTGCAGGTCTTTCGCTTAAATGGTTCAGAGATAACTTCTGCGGCTCCGAAAAGGAAGCAGCAAAATATATGGGTATTGATGAGTATGAGCTTATGAACAAGGAAGCAGCTAATGTTCCTATCGGATCAAACAGACTGCTGTATCTTCCTTACCTTATGGGTGAAAGAACTCCTCATCTGGATCCGAACGCAAGAGGAATGTTCTTCGGACTTTCAGCAATGCACACAAAGAAGGATATGCTTCGTGCAGTAATGGAAGGCGTTGCATATTCGCTCAGGGATTGTGTAGAGATCTGCCGTGAAATGAATATCAATGTTTCCGATATGATGGCGTGCGGCGGCGGCGGTTCGTCACCTCTCTGGAGACAGATACTTGCCGATCTTTATGCCTGCCCTGTCAAGACAGCAGCTTCCAAGGAAGGCCCTGCTCTGGGTGTAGCTATCCTTGCACTTGTTGGTGCAGGAGTATATGAAAGCGTTCCCGCTGCCTGCGAGGCTATCATCTCCACAGATAAGATCCAGGAACCTATAGAGGCAAACATCCCTGTATATGAAAGCTACTATCAGCTTTACACAGAGATATATCCAGCTGTAAAGGAAAAGTGTGCTAAGCTTGCACAGCTTTGATATGACTGAAATATAATGAATACGCGGCTCCATACATACCGGTGTGGAGCCGCTTTTCTAATCATGCATTTGATTGCTTAGGCTGTCGGACGACATATCATACCAATAACCATTTATTCTATGGATAAAGACGGCGGCTATAATTCCTTCCTTGTCTATAAAACGGTTTAGATCTGGGGTACCACTGAATAAATCACGCCTAAAGGCTTGGCACGCATCTTGCTTGCATACCAGATTTATTCAGTGCTTCCCCAGTATTATTTAC
>JBJERX010000058.1:0-3489 GCA_051882495.1 Huintestinicola sp.
ATGCCCACAGAGGAACGTGGTGCGATAGGTATGGTAAAACCGTCCGGCTGGCACACCGTCAAATACGATAACGTTGACGGAAAATATCTGTATAACCGCTGTCACCTTATCGCCTACCAGCTCTCAGGCGAAAATGCAAACGAACAGAATTTAATCACCGGCACACGTTATATGAACGTTGAGGGAATGCTGCCATTTGAGAATATGGTTGCAGATTATGTGGAGGATACCAATAATCACGTTCTTTACCGTGTAACGCCAATATTCAAGGGTGATAATCTGCTTGCAAGCGGTGTACAGATGGAAGCCTACTCCGTAGAAGATAAGGGCAAGGGTATTTGCTTCAATGTGTACTGCTATAATGTTCAGCCCGGAATTACCATCAATTATGCGGACGGAAGCAGTAAGCTGTCGGACGGAACAATTACATCGATTACACTTAATTACGCAAAATACAGCCTTAAAGTCGGTCAATCTAAAACGCTTGTAGCAACAGTTTCTCCTGCTTCATCGAAAGGAACTGTTAAATGGTATTCAAGCAATAATAAGATTGCAACTGTAAGTAGTAATGGAAAGGTAACTGCAAAAAAGGCAGGAACAGTAACCATTACTGTCAAGACCTCAAACGGGCTGAAAGCAACGTGCAAGATTACTGTCAAGGGTAAGGAAGATTCAGCTGTATCCAGTGGTACCGCTTCATCGGGAAAGTGTACTTATGTTCTCAACACCAACACAAAGAAGTTTCATCTGCCCTCTTGTTCAAGCGTTGATGATATGAAGGATAAGAACAAGAAAGAGGTTTACTGCTCCCGTGAAGAAGTAATTGAAATGGGATATTCTCCTTGTAAGAGGTGTAATCCGTAGTATCTAAAAACAAATAAATAAAAAAATCCCCAAAACTCTTGACAAATGAATAAATATGTGATATTATAAATATACGCTAAAAAGCGAATAAGGAATTGGTGTATTAAGTTGATTATGTAATGGACAGTATAACTATGTCCGTTTACATGTCAATTTAATACACCAATTCCTTTTTTGTACCTTGAAAACCGAATATCAGCCTTAATATCCGATGATGGCATGGATAGTGTGCATATCTGCTCGCCCTTGCCCGAAACTTCGCACAGCGAAAAGGGTCGGATATTATGAATTACAGCCTATTCTGAACGATACCAACAGCAAAAAATGATGGTTTATTGATTGTTTTATATCAGTTTCACTGATAATTTTTTGCTTATCGGGTTTTGGTGCAGTACCTTTGTATAAACGTGCATCACAAGTCGCTTACTCCAAAACAGAATCCTTCAGCAGTCCCACAGTGCTATATCTGTGCCGTCATACAAATTGAATATTTTTATTATATGGTATCGTGTGAATATATAAGATCATTAAACCCTCTGTTTGCATTTCAGCGGTCTGACGGACTGATAATGCAGACAGAACAATTTTACGGAAAGGATGAGAAAAATGCTTAATGAACTGAAAAACGAACTGAATATGACTCAGACACTTAATGGTGCTGCGGCATATTATTCCTCTCTCAGCGATTGTCTTGACTTGTTTGCAGCCATCGGCTCAATGAGAAACGATCACAAGGAAGCAGAAAAAATGCTGATAAGAGCATTCAGTGAATCTCCCGATTACGCTTTGAGGATACTTTTCTATGCAAGGGATATTCGTTCCGGCTTAGGTGAACGTGATATATTTCGTTCGCTTCTGCGCAGGCTGGCGTTTTTTCGTCCTCAAACCGTAAAAAAGAACCTGAAATATATAAGCGAATACGGAAGATTTGATGATTTGTTCGCATTATTCGATACTCCCTGCGAAAATGCTATGCTGGAGCTTGTGTCCGAACAGCTCCGTGAGGATATAGCGAATATGCAGGAGAATAAAAGTATTTCGCTTCTCGGTAAATGGATGCCGTCTGTAAATTGTTCCGATGCCCACAGGAGGGAACAGGCGAAAAAAATATGCAGGAAGCTTAAAATTCAGCAGAAGGAATACAGGCAAACTCTTTCTAAGCTCAGGGCATACATTCATATTATCGAAACTAATCTTTGTGAAAAGAAATATGATTTCGATTATGAGCATATACCGTCAAATGCGTCATTCAAATACCGCAAAGCCTTTATCCGAAACGACAAAGAGCGATACGTCAGCTACATGGAAGCAGTAGGAAAAGGGGAGAAAAAGCTCAATGCCGATACGCTGTTTCCTTACGAGATAATCCGCAAATGCATGAATGCCGACCCCGCAGACAGCGTTGAACGCAGAACACTTGATACTGTCTGGAGATCAATGTCAGATTCGCTGTCAGCAGAAATGAAAGGCAAAAATACACTGGCAGTCATTGACGGTTCGGGTTCAATGTATACAAGAGCCGAGCCTGCACCTATCCATATCGCATTATCTCTCGGACTGTATTTTGCGGAAAGAACAGAAGGATATTTCCGTGACCATTTTATAACATTCTCGGAACGTCCTCGTCTGGTAGAGATAAAGGGTGACGACATCTATTCGAAAGTCAAGTATTGCATGAATTACGATGAGGTGGCAAACACAAACCTTGAAAAGACATTTGTTCTTCTTCTGAAAACCGCTCTGAAGAATAACATTCCGCAAAAGGAAATGCCCGAATACCTTTACATAATCAGCGATATGGAATTTGACTACTGCACCATATATGACGAAACAATCTTTAATGCAATGAAAAAGTTGTATTCCGAACACGGCTATAAGCTGCCGCAGATCGTTTTTTGGAATGTAAATCATCTCAGTTATCAGGTGCCTGTAACAAAGGATGAAAAAGGTGCTGTACTTGTTTCCGGTTTTTCCAAAAATCTGTTCAATTACTGCATTCAAGCGGGTTCTACTCCTTTGGAGTTTATGAAAAGCGTGCTTGACAGTGAAAGATACAGCTGCTTATCGGCTTAATTATCTTGCCAAGCGCCTATTGGGTATGATGAAAAAGATGCGGGATAGAGCATAACGCTTTATCCCGCATCTTTTTTGATAATCGATGTTTGTTGGAATCTAAATATACTTGAGAGTCCAATTCATATAAGCAGCTTTTAATTTCTCGGTCCGATGAATTTATCACCATTAAGATGTATCATATGATCAGGCATTTCTGAAATCCAAACTTCTGTTTCCCAAGCAAGCGATTCAGAAAATTTCTTAAATGTTTTGAAATCAGGGAAAGCTGTAACATAGATTTTTCCGCAATTAACATTGGTGGTCATTTCATCAATTTCTTTAATTCGTTTAGGTTCCATTGGTCCAACCGATGTAACTGCTTCAATAAAGAACAGCCAATTCTTTTCAGCAACATATAGCACAACATCCGGCATTTTGTCGTGCAAAGTAATCTCAAAGCCTAATTCATTGAGCTTTTCGATGTTTTTTACCATATCTTTTTCTATAGTATCACCATGTAAGCAGTATAATAAAACATACAGAAACCCGCCGTAAAGAATGTACAGGAAC
>JBJERX010000059.1:0-22218 GCA_051882495.1 Huintestinicola sp.
TATTATACCACATTTTGAAGCAAATTGGAAGATTTATTCAGCGTTTCCTTAGTATGATCTGACGATCATATTATCCACAGTAAAAAACCGAACCCCTGCAGAGCTTTGCGGGGGTTCGGTTTTTGTACGGTTTTTATACTAATAACCATTTAACCTATGGATAAAATACGGCTGCTATAATACGCCCACTCTGCGTCAAACTCCCTTGACCCCGTCGTATTCTATCCACCGTCTTTATCCATAGAACAAATGGTTATTAGTATTAAACTGGTTATTAGTATAAGTAAATCTACGATAAGATCAACCGAAGTATCTGTCCAGCAGACCCTTGAATGCCTTGCCGTGTCTTGCTTCGTCCCTTGCCATCTCGTGAACTGTGTCATGGATAGCATCGAGACCAAGCTCCTTAGCTCTGGATGCGAGCTTCTGCTTGCCCTCTGTAGCACCATGCTCAGCAGCAACACGCTTTGTGAGGTTTTCCTTTGAGGAGGGAGATACTACTTCACCCAGGAGCTCAGCAAACTTTGCAGCGTGCTCAGCCTCTTCATATGCAGCCTTCTCGTAGTACATGCCGATCTCGGGATAACCCTCTCTGTAGGCTGCTCTGGACATTGCAAGATACATGCCGACCTCTGTGCATTCTCCGTTGAAGTTTGCACGAAGCTCTTCTATAACATCAGCGGGAACACCCTCGGTAATACCGATCTTATGCTCAACTGCAAATACCAGCTCGTTTTCCTCTCTCTTGATGAACTTGCTGCCGGGAACACCGCACTGAGGGCACTTCTCGGGGGGCTCATTTCCTTCGTGAACATATCCGCAAACAGGACATACGTAACTCATTTTATTTCCTCCGTTATATGTAAAATTTTGAACTTAAACCAAGTCTGCAGGTTGATTCAGTTAAGTTCCTGATGCTATTATAGCACATTTAATTTTTTCAGTCAAGCAGAAATAATTTGAAATAAAATAATAATATTAAGTATATATTTGAAATATTTCTGTTCGGACTGAAAGGCAGAAGCTTTGTTAAGTTATCTGCAGTATACCTTGTAATTCTTTTCCTTCAGCACGTTGATAGCACAGTCAAGAGAATCGTGATCGTAGAATTCGATGCGAAGTACACCCTCCTCAAATTCACGGTTATTGATGATGCCGATGTTCTTGATGCTGATGCCTTTGAATGCCAGCATACTTGCAATGATAGCGATACCGCCTGTTTCATCCGCCAGATCAACAAACATCTCATAGCAGACTGTGCGTGAACGCTTGTTGGGGATGAACAGAGAATCTCTGTAATCCTTTGCTGACTGGAAATAGTCAAGGAGCTTGTCCTTTTCGGAGCAGGCGATGCTTTCTTTCAGCTGAGTGATCTCGCTGATATACAGCTCCATCAGACGTAGAAGCTGTTCCTTATTTGACTGACAGATGTTCTGCCACATAACGGGGGATGATGCCGCAATACGGGTCATATCCCGGAATCCGCCTGCAGCAATGGTTTTCATGGTCTCATCCTGATCGTCGATATTCTTTACAAGATTGGTCAGAGCGTAGGATATCATGTGAGGAAGATGGCTTATGGATGCTGTGGCATAGTCATGCTTTTTATAGTCAAGTATCAGTGGGATAGAGCCGAGAGATTTTACAAATGAACGGAACTCGGATATCTGTTCATCCGAATTTTTTTCAGTGGGGGTTATGATGTAATATGCATTTTCGAGGAGAAATTCATCGGCATTTTCGATACCTGTTTTCTCCGAGCCGGTCATAGGATGACCGCCGATAAAATTGCGTTCCAGTCCCAGCCTGATGACTTCCTCGTGTATCTCCGTCTTTGTGCTTCCCACATCTGTGATGATACAGTCGGGGCTGATAACATCTTTTAATTCACGAAGATAGCCAATATTATGTATTACGGGTGCACAGAGGAAAATATGATCGCACTCTGCAAAATCCGATGGTGAAAGAGATACTTCGTTGTTTATGAGACCCATTTTGTATGCAGTGTCGATAGTTTCCTGCCGTCTCGCGGATGCAAATATTTTAATGTCGGGATCGTTCAGGCGTGCCTTTTTGGCAATAGAGCCTCCGATAAGTCCAAGACCGATAAATCCAATAGTTTTGAATGCCATTTGCTTCTCTCCGGTTTCTGAATTATTTACTATAGGTCACCTCTAAAAACTATAGTGCCTCATATACGAAGTCAGATTTTTCGTCAGATTGCATAGAAATTTCGCAGGCAGGCTCACGCCTGTCAAGAAATTTCTGTGTAATATGACGGAAAATCTGCAAGCAGATGAGGTGCTAAGGCTTTAGCCGGTGGTTTTTAGAGGTGACCTATATTATTTTACCTCATAGAACCGATAATGTCAAGTCGATAATATATAAAATAACCATCTATTGCTCCCCCAATTAACTATTGAATTTTCTGCTTGCCCCGCTGTCGAGATCCGTCGTCAGAAAACCTTGCAATATCCGCATATTCCTGCGGTTTTCTTTCTAGGCTTTCGACAGCGGTTCTTCGCATAAAACTTCATCAGTTAATTGGGGAAGCAATATCATCATGATAAATGGTTATTTGTATATATACGGAGACGTTGGAGACAGCCGAGAGTCCGGAACGGTATTACTCTTCAAACAGCTCGCCGTCTACGATACGGATTATACGTCCTGCACTGCGGGCAACGTTCAGATCATGTGTTATCATAACTATTGTGTTGCCCATGCTGTTAAGCTCCTTGAAAAGCTTAAGCACCTCCTTGCCCGTAGCACTGTCAAGAGCACCTGTGGGTTCATCTGCCAGGAGAATTTTCGGGTTTCCTACAAGGGCACGTGCAATGGCAGTACGCTGCTGCTGACCGCCTGAAAGCTCCGAGGGCTTGTGTTCCATTCGCTCACCCATGCCAAGCTGCTTCAGACGTTCCGAAGCAGCTTCTTCCGCTTCCTTTGAGGTATATCCTCTCAGGAGCAGGGGCATCATCACATTCCTGAGGATGTTGTATTTTCCGATAAGATGATATCTCTGAAAAATAAACCCGATGTATTCATTGCGTACCTCGGTGAGACGGGTATCGTTCATGTTGTGTATTGCAAGATCGGACAGATAAAACTCGCCCTCGTCAAAGCTGTCCATGCATCCTATAATGTTCATAAGGGTGGATTTTCCCGAACCGGAGGGACCGAGTATGGCAAGAAATTCTCCTTCCTTGACGGTCAGACTGATACCCTTGAGAACATTAAGAGTGCTGTCACCCATTTTATAGCTTTTTTTGATTCCGCTCATGCGGATAACATCTGTACTCATATTCTGATGAACCTTTCGAGGTTATTCTGCGGAAGCGGCACATACGATGCCGTCACTGTTTATTGTAAGTGTCAGCACCATTCCTGCCGATACTCCCGAATAGTCGGTGCTTCGTCCGCTGAGTCCGTCTATAGGCATTCCTGCAGGCAGGATGTAGGATGCTTCCACGCCTGTCTTTTCAATGGATGACTGATGCTTTCCTCTTCCGCCGTTTCCTTTGCCGGAGCTGCCGCCGCCGAAGTCGGGCATATTACCGTCAGCAGGCATCTGAGGCATATCCCCGTCGGATGGCATTTGCGGCATATCGCCGCCGAAGTCGGGCATATCACCATCGTCAGGCTTCTGAGGTCTCTCACCCTCGGTATCGGACTTATCCGATTTACCGGGATCTTCACCCTCGGGCTTATCCTTGCTCTGCTCTGCTAATTCTCCCAGAGCAAGGGTCACTTCGTTTCCTGTTATTGAGATAACTTCACCTGTAACGGTGGTATCATCGGGTTGGGGAATATAATTGTTGACCGCAGCAGTCTGCATCTCGGGCTGATTTTCTTTGCTGTCCGAGCAGGCTGTCATTGCAGCTGTACAGACCGCAGCTGCGGCAATAAGCAGGATAATTCTTTTCATATGAGTCGTTCCTTTCGTATATATTATACCTTATCCTATGCGGACAGGTTCTTACTCATTTGAGAGAGCTTCTATAGGAGTAAGCATGGATGCCTTGTATGCAGGGTAGAATCCGAAAATTGTTCCCGTTATCACTGCGAATATCAGTGAAAGGAATCCCGCAAGAGCCACAGGTTCAGCTCGTGTTCCTGTAAGCTCCACCACAGGGATAAGAGCATATCCGAGAGCAGCACCTACAACTCCGCCGAAGGTTGACATCATTCCTGCTTCAAGAAGAAATTCCATCAGGATAACATGCTTTTTGCTTCCAAGAGCTTTTAGAAGTCCTATCTCGCTTGTCCGTTCCTTTACTGTTACGAAAAGCACGTTCATGATACCGATGCCGCCTACAATGAATACTATGGACGCAACTGCGATAAGGAGTGTCTGCAGTGTGTTGGCTGACTGCTGTGCAGCCTCCATCTGGCTGCCTGCATCGGTTAATGTGAATGCTGCGTCGGGATAGTTCTGAGTAAGTACAGCTTCAATGTCTGCCATAACATTTTCCACCTCAGATACATCGGATGCGACAGCAGTTATTTTCGGTTCGGCACTGCTGCCGAAAATGTATTTCTTTGCTGTGGAGTAGGGCACGTAGATCGTCTCATCGGGACTGAGACCGGATGAAACGGTTCCCATGGAGCTGAGAACACCCACTACCTCGTAATTCTTACCCTCAATGGATACAAACTCTCCGGTAGCAAGATAAGCTGCACTAAAAATGCTTTGTGCGGTCTTGTAGCCCAGAACGCATACCTTATCAACGTTTTCCTCTGCATATTCATCGAAAAAGCTTCCGTATTGTATCTCAAGATTGCTTATGTTCACATAATCGGGAGCAACACCTGCGGCAGTGTATGTAGTTTCGGATTCCAGATCTCCTCCCTCAACAGCAGCGTCTCCGCTTGTGATGATGGAAATGGAATCAATATTCGGAACAACTGCAGCGATATCCTCCACATCCTCTTCGGTAAGGGTCACACCGCCGGTCCTGGGAGCACCTCCGAATCCCCCGGAGCCGCCTCCCTGTCTTCCTTGTCCGCCTCCGCCCATGTTAGGCATACTGCCTCCGCCAAAGCTTGGCATAGAACCGCCCTGAGAGGGCATTCCCATGCCTGATGGGAATCCGCCGCCCCCCGAGGGAGCTCCTCCCCCTGTGGGACCGCCGCCGAAGTTCTTCATCATGTTTTCCATCATGTCATCTGCGGTCTGTCCTGCGGTAACTTCTATTGCTCCTGCATTGAGGTTCTTGAACTGCTCCGCAACATCCATTTTTCCGCCCTGTCCGATAGCTATAACAAGAACGATAGTTGCCGAGCCTGCTACTATTCCAAGGGAAGTAAGTGCACATTTCGATTTGCCCGCCATAATGTTGATGAATACCATTTTCATTAGCTCGGTAAAACGCATATCATCAGCCCCTCTGTCCGTTTCCTGCAAGCTCGATCTCTGCAAGGACCTTATCACCTGCGGAAAGTCCTGAGATTATCTCAACATATCTTCCGTCTGTAAATCCGGTCACCACCTGCTGCTCAATGATGTTTCCGTTTTCATCATATACCTTCACGTATGATGCACCGTCACGGAATGTGATAGCATTAACATTTACATAGCATACATCAGTTACCTGCTTTTGCAGGAATGTGATCTCGCCTGTCATTCCCTCACGGACATTAAGTCCGCTTTCATCTGTCAGCTTGACTGTTACCGTATAGGTGACAGAACCTGATGAACGTGCAGGCTCTGCGGATATAGTATGTATAGTTCCTTCAAAGCTTTTGTTCTCATATGCAGTCAGGGAAACGGAGCATGCCTGACCCACATAAAGGCTTGTGACATCCTCCTCCGAAACGGATGCGGAAAGGTAGATGTATTTTGTATCCATTATGGTCACAAGGGTCATATTTGGCTGGGTGCTGCTGCCCTCTGATACGGATACGGATGAGATTATTCCGCTGCAGGAGGCTTTAAGAATACCATCCTCGGAAATGCTTTCCTTAAAATCATCGTATTCCTGTACGGCAGTGTTATATTCCTTTTCAGCCTTCTCCACATCGTTGTCAAGAGCTGCAACTGTCTGGTCATACACCGCTTCCGCAGAATCGGATTCTGCAGCGGCTGATTGTGCCTGCTGACGAGCCTGAAGAAGCTTGCTGCTTTCCGAAGCGGCATTTTCTTCGATGGTAAGCTCTGTTTCCGTAATGCTTTTTTTCAGATCGGATATTTTCTCAGAGATGGAATCCTCATCATTCTGTCCGTAGGTATCGGTGAAATCCGATTTGAATTCTTCATATTCCTCGCGGTAAGGAGATATTTCATCTTCATAATCATCCATCTCACTCTTATATGCAGCTGTCTCCTTCTCGTGAGCCTTCTGTATTTTTTTCAGCTCAGCGATATTATCCTCGAATTCAGTTACCTTATCGCTGATCTTTTCGTCCAGACCTCTGTAATACGATGAGTATGCCACATTGGCGGAATTGTATTCCAGATACGCCGCTTTCATAGCTTTCTCAGCTTCGGAAAGCTTAGAGGAGAGATCCTCTGTTTTGCTTTCACCGTCGGAGGATAGGTTTGCAGCGTTTTCGTAATTTGTTTTTGCCTCCTGATAAGCTTCGACGGACTTATCATATTTTTCTTTTGCGGTCTCATATGCCTGCTTAAGCTCTTCTATTTTCTCTGTGCTGTCCGAGATGCTTTCTATATATTCGTCGTATTTGTCCTGTTCATTCTGTGTGTTTTCCGCATTTGTGCTGTCTATCTTTGCAAGCTCCTTATACTTTTTCTCCATCTCCTTGTACTTGGCATCGTACTCATCAAGCTTGG
Organism: Huintestinicola sp.; assembly: GCA_051882495.1. Lineage (GTDB taxonomy): Bacteria > Bacillota > Clostridia > Oscillospirales > Ruminococcaceae > Huintestinicola. The sequence continues at coordinate 6,794 of JBJERX010000059.1, forward strand.
TCTCATATTCCGAAAGTATCTTGTAATCGTCGGGATATGTCCTGCTCATTTCCTCGTATTCCTCCAGCTCCGCTTTCAGCTTGGCAAGCTGATCTGCCAGGTTCTGCTTTGAGACTTCGTTCTGAGCGGCAAAAATATCATATTCGCTTTCGGCATTTTTCCCGTTTTCAAGAGTGCTTTCCATAGTGTGCTGTGCTTCAAGAAGCTTGATGTCACGGTCGGTCTTTGCCTTATTCAATGAAAGCTCTGCGGAGCTGACAGCAGACTTCAGCTCGTTTTCAGCGTCACTGAGATCGTCGGCGGACAGCATCATCAGCGGGTCTCCTTCGCTTACGGTCACGCCCTCCCGGACATACACCTCGCTTACCTCTGCGGAGCACGGGAGCGTCATGTATGCACGTTCAATGGAAAGTGTGCCGCTTTCCTCCGCACCCACCGTGATATCACCCTTTGCAACGGTGTATTCCCGGTAGGACGACTGTGATGCGTCAGCTGATTGTGCACTGGTGTTTATGATTATCATACCGGCAGCGGCAGCAGCTATGATAATTGCCGCAGCTGCGACAATAATGGTCTTTCGTTTTCCTGGAGCTTTTTTTTCTGTTTTCGTGTTCACACATATCAATCCTTTCGGTTGCTTTTTTCATGTATTAATATATCTTATCAAGCTTAGTTAAACCTTAATCCAAGATGAAAACTGTGTGACATTGAATCTGCTGATGAAACCTATGAAAAATTTTTATTCACAATAGAAAAAATGGTTGCAAAAAATTTGAATATGTGGTATAATATTACAAATATCTTATTATGAAACCACTCAGATTCCGGCGTGCAAAGACTGCGTTAACATACCTTGAAATACAAAATCTGCTTGTGTCCCGGTCATTAGAGAATAATAAATGTGAAAGAAGATGTTAATGTTGAAAAGAAAAAGTCTGGTTAAAAGCATTGTACTGTCAAGCGTTGCTGTGCTTATTTCCGTTGTAGTTATAGTTTGTGCTGTATACAGCACTGTTATCAATATCAAGCTTTTTTCAGTTATTAAGCAGAACTCATATCACAGCATATCTGCGGAATCCATACATATGAACTCATGGATCGCCGAGCACGAAACTATTATTGAAGGTCTTGCATTAAGTGCGGTGGAGTGCAATATGCACGGCGAAAAGCTTAAATCATATATGCAGAATACCATACTTGCCTCCTCGGACAGTATCATGGACTGCTACGTTGCATGGGAATCGGAAGCACCGGTGATGACAGCAGCAGTGTTTATTCCCCCCGATGATTACGTTCCTCAGGAACGCTCCTGGTATAAGCGAAGCGTAAGTGAGAACAGGACGATCCTGACTGACCCGTATATCGACGCATTTACAGGCAAGATCGTCGTAACAATTGCAGCCCCCATCAGAGATAATGACACTGTAGTCGGCTGCTGCGGACTTGATATAGACATAACAGAGCTTGTAACCATGACAAATTCACTGAAAATAGATGAGAAGGGATATGCTATCCTTGTTGACGCATCCGATAATGTTGTGGTAAATTCCGCTTATCCCGAATATAATCATCAGCTTGAGGGCAGCGATGAAAAGGTGGTTCACTTTACGGATATTGACCCTCTTTACACAGAGATACTTGCTTCTGCCGATACAGATAATATTATCAGGGCAAATGATCATGACGGTGTCAAGAGATTCTTCCCCGCTGTTTCTATCGGAGACTGCGGCTGGAAGCTGATATATGCTGCCGATTACAGTGAAGCTTCCTCTACAATTGTTTCAAACACTATCCTTGTGATCGTCCTCGGTGTGCTGGGTATGGCTGCGGGATGCATATTTATCAGCATCAAGTTCGGAAAAAGACTTAAACCTCTCAAGGACATCGAGGAAATCGTTGTTGAGATGGAGCACGGCAAGCTGGAGCACGTATATCCCGTTACACAGAATGACGAGATCGGCGTTATCTGCAAAGCTCTGGAAAACACCAATTCTGCTCTTAAGACTTACATAAATGAGATCGACCGCTGTCTTTCACGCATGTCACAGGGAGATTTCCTCTTTGAGAGCAGCACCGAGTTTGTAGGTGAATTCATTACTATGGGTGAATCACTGAAGAACATCAGAGCTGCAATTTCGGGAACATTTGCTCAGATCAATTCTGCGGCAGGACAGATCGCAAGCGGTTCCGGCGGTGTTGCTGCAGGTGCGACCGGACTTGCAGGAGCAGTTTCCCGGGAAACAACTATAATCAGCAGTGTTATCAATGAAGTTACCGATATCGCAGGAGATGTTGCAAAGTCTGCCGAAAATGCTCTTACAGCAAAGAATGAGACCCTTTCCAATGCAGAGACTATCAGAGAGAGCAGCAGACAGATGAATGAGCTGCTGGATGCAATGGGAGATATCTCCGATTACGCATCAAAGATCGTTAAGATAATCGCTACTATCGATGATATTGCATTCCAGACAAATATACTTGCACTGAATGCATCGGTTGAAGCAGCACGAGCAGGTGCTGCGGGCAAGGGCTTTGCAGTTGTTGCCGATGAGGTAAGAAACCTTGCAGGCAAATCTGCCGAAGCTTCTGGCACAACAGGCAGGATAATCAATGAGACTGTTGCGGTGGTAAACAGGGGACGTGAGCTTGCAAACAGAACAGCAGAGCTTCTTAATAATGTGGTTGAGAGCACAAAGGTCATCGAGGCAGGTGTTACCGAGATCTCCGAGGTAACCGAAAAGCAGAAGGAGCAGCTTGCAGGCATCGTAAACAAGTTAGGCGAGGTTTCGGGAGTAGTTCAGACAACCGCCGCTACCGCCGAGGAGAGTGCTGCAGCAAGTGAGGAGCTTGACAGTCAGGTTGAAATGCTCAGAGATTCTCTCAGAAAATACAGAGTGTGAAAATACTGATCCCTCATTAAAGTGATGACAAAAAAATCTGCTCAAAACCCATAAACGCAAGCTTTTGGTTGTGATCTTTGTTCACTTAATAATCGGGGATTAGTATAAACATTTGCTCAAACTCGGTCGGAAGTATAATACTAATCTCAAATCGTTCTGTAGACAAAGGCGGCATTATAGCTGTCGGATTTGTCTATAGGTTGGTTATTAGTATTAGTATAAGTTCATAGACAGGAAATGCCCTTGCAAGTCCCGCTTGCAAGGGCATTTCCATATCAGGGTCTGTTATTTCAGATTATTACGGGCATCCTCATTATTTCCGATTATCATTCCAACATCAGAGCAGACTTCCATTTCGGGACATTCTCCGCATGTATTCAGTCCCTTGTCCGAAGCACATTTTCTGATAGGACATATGCTGCTGCAGTAGGGAGTTTTCACGCCGTCGGTGCGGCAGCCCGTGCAGTTTATCATCTCGGTAGTTATTTCTGTCTGATTAAGCTCGCTCCAGAGCTTGGCTGTCCTTTCACGAAGCTCATTATCGTTTTCCAGAGTGGCTTTCCGTGCATCGCATTTCTCACAGTCAAGCCCGCAGTATGCAATAAGATCTTTCATTATGTTCCTCCTGTGTTATGGTTTCGATCGGTCACTGCAGATGATTATAAAGATCCTCCAGCTGTTCTCTGCAGGTTATGAAGATTTTTCCCAGCTCAGGATCAAAATGAGAACCCAGGGATTCCTCAATAATGCTGAATGCCTTATCATATGTGAAGGCTTCCTTGTAGCATCTCTGGCTGACAAGTGCGTCGAATACATCTGCAAGTGCCATGATGCGTGCCTCAATGGGAATGCTTTCACCCGAAAGCCCCATGGGATAACCCTGTCCGTTCCATTTTTCATGATGGAAATGTGCGATATTTACAGCTATTCTTACGAATTCCTCATCCTCCACACCTTCAAGTATCTGGCTGATGACCCTTGCACCTTCGGCGGAGTGACGCTTCATTTCGGCATATTCCTCCTCGGTGAACCTTCCCTGCTTGCGAAGAATGCTGTCGTTTACGGCAATTTTGCCAAGGTCGTGCATTGGTGCTGCACGTATGACCATTTTCAGAAGCTCCTTGGATACAGGGTAATCTGTTTCGGATAGTCTTCCCGCAAATATCTCAACTACCATGCTGGTACGCTTGATATGTCCCCCTGTACTGTTGTCACGGCTTTCAACCATGGTTGCCATGCCCAGCACCATCATCTGCTGGATGTGTACAATGTGCCTTGTGCGTTCCTCAAGCTTTTCTTCAAGATTCTGACGCAGGTCGTCCAGCTCAAGTATGCGGCTGATCCGTGAGATCATTACATCGGGGACAAAGGGCTTTGCGATAAAGTCGGATGCACCCGCTCTCAGACAGCGTGATTCCGTCTGTGCGTCGTTGTCCGCAGTAAGAAAAATAACAGGAATGTCCTTACGGTCGCTGTTTTCCCGTATCTTGTTCAGCAGTGTAAAGCCGTCCATTTCGGGCATATTTATGTCCAGCAGGATAAGATCGCAGCTTCGCATTTCGAGAGTCCTGAGTGCCTGTGTTCCCGAGGTCGCCGCCGATATTTTGTACTTGTCACCCAATGCAGTCTTGGCAACAGTGAGGTTTGTTTTGTCATCATCTACTATAAGAATGTGCTTCATTTTTCTCACTTCCTATCAATAATTTCATCCGCCTTTTCAATAGCCGCATCATATTCAAAATCATTTGCCAGTGCTCTTATTTCATCTAAACAGGGCTTCAGCGGAGTGCCGTTCAGTGAAAATACCGATGCTTCCCTGCAGATCTTATCGGCAGCGTCACCATCGCATTCAAGGCAGGCAGTTTTTATACCTTCAATGATCTCGGTCAGCCGTGGGATGGATATTTCCGTCAGGGGATTGTCAGGCTCAGGGGTATCCTCATCAGGGAGAGCATCAAGATATCTTTGTCCCTCTTCCAGTACCCTTGTGTATAGTTCTATCATATCAGGATTCCTTGCGGAGATCAAGTCATAATCACCGTTTTTACCTGCGAATTCAAGCTCCTTGGCAAGCTCGGAAAGCTTTTTCGCTCCCACAGTAAGGGAGGTGCTTTTCAGTGAGTGAACCTCGGTTGTGTAATCCTTCCATAAATTCTCTCTGCAGAGGCTTACAAGCTTGTCTGCCTTTTCTTTTCCGCTTTTTACGTAGATTTTCATGATATCCCTGTACATTGCTTCATTTCCGTCCGAATAGCTGAGACCAAGTCTGAAGTCTATCAGCCCGTTATCGTGAACGGACATATCCGGTTCAGCCTTATGGGGATCAGCTTCGGTATTGGGGGGAGCCTCCCTTATGGTTATCTTATCCTCGGGCAGATAATGCAGGATAACGTTATCCAGCTGTTTGCTGCGGATAGGCTTTGTCAGGTATGCGGCGAAGCCCTCGGAAAGGTATTTCTCCTTCTGTCCCATGATAGCATTCGCTGTGAGCATTATCACAGGCGTATCATTATTAAGATGCTCGCTGTTTTTCATTATGTGCAGGGTCTCGATGCCATCCATTTCGGGCATCATGTGATCCATGAAAATGATGTCGTACTTCTTTTTGTTGATAAGCTCCAGAGATTCCTTTCCGCTGCGAGCGGTGTCTATCTGCAGCTCATGTCCCTTAAGAAGACTAGTGAACACGATAAGATTCATTTCAACATCATCGACCACAAGTATATGTGCATCCTTAGTTGTGAATACCTTGTATGTCTCGGAGCTTTCAGGCTCAGCTATATTATCGGGGGATATTTTGCCTACAGGCTGTTCGCTGATTATTTTCTGCGGGATGATACAGGTGAATGAGGAGCCTTTTCCATAGGTGCTTTCAGCCTCAATGGTGCCGTTCATCAGATCGGCCAGCTGCTTGCATATAGAAAGTCCCAGTCCGGTTCCCTCCACGGACTGATTCCGTTTCAGATCAAATCGCTGGAACGTGGTGAACAGCTTGCTGAGGCTGTCCTCCGTTAGTCCTATACCTGAGTCTCTTACACAGACCTTAAGAGAAAATCCTTCATCGGAGCGGACTCCCGTGAATATAAGATCAACAAAACCCACGTCCGTGTATTTTACCGCATTGGTCAGAAAATTCACGATTATCTGACGGAGATGGAACATATCTCCGTAAAGCTTGGAGGGGAGTGTCTCATCCACGGACAGATTAAACTGCAGTCCACGCTTGGCGGCTCTGTCAGCGACCATGTGATAGCAGTCGCTGATAAGGGAATACAGGTCGTATTCTCCTTCGGAGAGCTTCAGCTTTCCCGCTTCTATCTTTGATATATCAAGGATATCATTGATTATTGAAAGCAGAGCCTTTCCCGAATTGTATGCATTGGACGCATATTCCAGAGTCTGCTGCTCCTTTGATTCACGGAGTATCATTTCGTTCATTCCAAGGATAGCATTTATAGGCGTGCGTATCTCGTGGGACATCTGAGCAAGGAATGAGCTTTTTGCTTCATTGGCTTTGATGGCTTCCGCACGGGACTGTTCTACCATTGATGTGTATCTGTGCTCCTCGGTATGGTCAATAAACTCGATCAGGCAGCCTACAGATTTTTTGCGGTTGTAGGGGATATCCTTTGCAGAAACATCCAGATATCTGTCAGCAACATGTATAGTTTTTGTGCCGCTTTCATTTCTCAAAGCCCAGCAGATGACTTCATCATAAAGATATGTAGAAGCATCGGGTATCTGTGCGTCAACCTGCCAGTTTTCTGTTATCTCAGGAAAAAGATTCTTGATATAATCATTGGCGGCAACGTATCTGTTCTTGCTGTCAAGCTCGATAAAACCGTATTCATTGAGACGTTCCGCTGACAGGAACACGTTTGCATTCATATCATACATGTTAAAGCGGGTGAAGAGCTTCTGCAGGAAGAATGATGCTGCCAGGTAGGAGATGGAAAGCAGTTCTATGTCAGTATCAATGAGCTTTTCAATGATGTAGCAGCCTATGACTGTGCATCCGGTAAGGCTTATCATTGTTACATTCATATAGGATATCTCTTTCCTCCGTCTGAATGCGTATATGCAGCATACCAGCATCATCACTGCAAGATAAGCCATGAAGAGGATATATAATTTGTGAGCGGGTCCGTAGAGTTTTTCCAGATAATAGTGATCGCCCGAATAGCGGAGCTTAACATCCGTGTAATAGAGCTTATTGTACTTGATGGTGAATACAAGTCCCAGCAGCATCGTTCCTGCCGCAATGGTGAGATGCTTCACAAGCTTAGGGAGCTTAAGTCCGCACAGCTTGGTTATTGTGAATGTAAGTAATATGGGACTGTAGACCGAGCCTACGTACAGTATCTGGTTAGCGGCTATCGCCATGTCCAGATCGGGGGATATAGAAATAAGGTATGTTGCTCCGGTATTGACACACACAAGAAGGGATATGGTTATAAAACGTGTGTCGATACGCTTGTTGCGTACAAGCAGGGATATCAGCATGATAAGTGCTGCGATAAAGGTTATCATATATAATAAAGTTACCATTTTGTCACCTCAGTGTCGGCGGTACAGCCTTAAATATGGTATTCGGTACGTTGTTTTTTCCGCTGACGCATTTATGTCAATAACCGGGGGAGTACCCCTTTATATAAACATTCCGTATTTGCGGAACAGCTTACCTCTATTTTATAACATTTTTGGAAATATTTCAACTAAAATCAGATTATTTTTTGCTATTTTTTTGATTAAAACCAAATAATGTAAAAAATGCTCGGTATAACTGCGGTGTACCGGCTATGATCTGCCGGTACACCATGACATTATGGCGTATTTATACTAATAACCATTTAACCTATGGATAAAATACGGTGGCTATAATACGTCCACTCTGCGTCAAACTCCCTTGACCCCGTCGTATTCTATCCACCGTCTTTATCCATAGAACAAATGGTTATTAGTATTACACTACAATTCTGAGATTAAGTTACAATTTATGGTATTATTCAGAAGCACGAAACGTCCGGGTGCAGGGACGCCCTGCCGATTATTCCGCAGGCGATCTTGTTTCCCGAATTGCCTGAGGGCTGGGTCATGAAATCATCAGGCTTTTCATGGATTATTATAGTCCTGCCCATAACTTCATTTACGGTAAACCTGTCGGTCAGGAAGGACATAAGTGCATATCCCTTATTCCCGAACAATGGCGGAAGGTCTCCGGCATGATACGGATGTATGCATTCATGAGGGTTATAATGGGACATTGCTTTTGCGAAGGGATCCTTCATATCCCCGCTGCACATATCACCCTCGTGGATATGAAACCCGAAAACGCCGTCTCCGCATTTTGAGCCGGAATAGGGAAGTCCGTTTATGCTTGCATACACAACAGTGCCCTTATCGGTCTGATATAAGTATACTGTCCCTCTGATATCCGGGTATTCCGGGCTTCCCTTTATGACCGCATATGCGTCAGGTCTTGACATAATGATACCTCCTGTAAATAATGAAATTGCTCCGCCAATTAACCGGTGAAGTTTCATCAGCGGGACAAGCAGAGTATGGGGTAGTTGATTGGAAAAGCAATATTATATTATGACCGGCGATACGTATATGTTACGGGGATATGAGGATAAAAACGGTCCATACTAATCCTGAGGTGATTATATGTCCAAAAAGGGAATGAAAAGACCTGAGATACGCTCTCAGGCTAAGAACACCGCTGCACCCGTACCGGAGATACAGGGTAAGGCAAAGCATGGCAATGACCGTGCAAACCCCATCATTGCGGGAACATCGTCTCCTGCTCTGAAGGTTTACCATTCAAAGCCCCATTCCGCAGAAAAGCCTATAGCATCTGTTTACAAGGTCATTGACAATGATCTTGCACGGGATAACCTTGAGAATGATATTACTGCCGCTGATTTGCAGGATATGTGATCTGTACCTTGAATACAGACCGTGGCTGCACTGCAGGACCGCTGTAATATATTATGCTTTATACTAATATCAAATCAACCTATAGACAAATCCTCGGATATAATGGAACCACTGAGATTCAATAATAATTCAGTTCTGCGTCAAGCTCCCTTGACTTTAATTATTCTATCTGACGGCTTTGTCTATAGAACGATCTGATATTAGTATTACAGCAGTCCTGCAAATTGCAGCACTTGACTATTATATTTTCTGTGGTATAATAATAATGGGAATATATGTGTCCGTAAGAACCTGGAACCTGCAGAGGAGGAAAGCAATGGGAGAATACAATAATGATTTCTCACTGTCTGCACTGGGCGTTATGCTGAAAGCAGATCGGATAGCCGATGCTGCACTATCATGCAATGAATACAGCGAGGCATACGGTCTTGTTTTATCCGAGAAACAGGCAGTTTCTTTAGCAAATACACAGAATGATGCGTTGAAAAGCAGCGGACGGATCGAATTCGGAGAGGGCATTATTAACAAGCTCATAGCTGCCTTCTGCGGTTCGCCCTATATATCGCAGCAGAATTATGAAGATACCCTTCATGAGCTTATAAGCTTGTTTTATGCCTTCAAAAACGATACATGGGAAGCCGTATCGGATGATGAACTGATCGGCTTCATGAAAGATTCATTTGACGGATTCTGTCACGGAGACCTGAGCTTGCTTTCTGAGGTGGCTCTGAGGGGCTTATCAAGGCATATTCATAACGGGGGTACCTTTGAAAGCTGCCAAATCCCTAAGGAGACAAGCTATGAATAGACCCGATATATTTCATCCCATAGATCAGGCAAAACTGGATCAGGATAACTATTTTCAGTCCCTTACAGAGCAGGCGTGTATTTGCGGGATGCTTACAGATGCAGATGCTTCATCGCTTCAGACCGGACTGCTTATGCTCCTTCATGAGCAGACAGAGAAATGGAGCAGGGGAAAAAGCACCTCTGTGCCTGCCGTGAAAGCACAGGAGATACTGACTTCTGTTATTTATGTTATTGGCATTGAACTGAAAAAATTCAACTCACCGGAACAAGCAGCAGAAGCCTTGAAAACCATGCCGTTGAAACAGCTGTTTGATAAGGGTATGAAGATCATACAGCAAAAGCTTGTTATTGCCCGTCAAAGACAGCGGCATATTGCGGGACACCTGCTTGACACACCGAATGTTTATTATAAGAGCACAGTTATTGACGGTATCAGCGGTTTTTTCAAGCTGTACAGTCCGCAGTTTTCAGCACATGAGATACATATTACTGCCGATTATCCTGTTTTTTCAGGCAGACCTGAGGGACGGGGCATCGAATTCATAGAGCAGTATCTGAGCAGCATAGAAGTGGAAAACGATTTTTGTCTGAGATTCTCTTCAAAGGATATACATCATCTGTTATGCGGTATCACGGAGGATTACCGAAGCGTACCGATGAATTTGTTTGAGCCCGTATTATACTCCGCTCTGGGACTTGTGCTGACAGGACATAGTCCCGATAGGCTTGATCTTTCCGAAGGGGATATTGAGCAGCTTTACAGGGAGTTTGCAGGTAAGTCTGGGGAAGAAATAAAGGCGATCATCGAAAAGGCTTATGACAACCTGGGCAGGAAAATGGATCTGCCCATGCTCACGAGAAAGTATGTTTTGATGTGCATACCCCGAATGGCGGTCAGCATATATAATGCTGCAGGGATGGGAACGCTTGACAAGCTGTTTGTGCAGCCTGCTTACCCTGAGAATGAGCCGGCTATCACCTTCTCCTATGGGGAGAGAATGGACGATATATCATATCAGAGGCTGGCAGAAAAGGTGATTCGTGCGGAGAATGGTGCGGAGAAGGCTGCTCTGATACTGCAGGAAGTGCATTCCCTTGCAGATCTTATGGATATCCTGTCAGATGCAGAGCTTTTTGAGGAGGAAACAGAGCTTCTTATCAATATGCTGCCTCTTCCTGTGTATGCTGTGCTGCTTGCAAAATACCCCAATGATGATTTCCTGGAACGGGACAGCGAGCGTTTTGTATATGCGGCATTGCAGAAACGGAAGGCTTTGTTGTCCGATGGGGAAAGGCTGCAGCTTGAATGTGGGGTAAAGGCGATCAGGTCGGGGGATAACCGTTTCCAATAATTAGAACCTATCCTATGTGGACAGGTTCTTATCGAACAGGACGATTGATAACATGAAAATACATTTTCTAAAAACTATCTGGAGTGATATTATAATTCTGGAGCACAACGGAGAGACCGCACTTATCGACAGCGGTTTTGAGAGCCAGTATGAGCAGCTCAGGGAATATCTGCAGGGGCTGGGTGTATCGGAGATATCCTTTGTCCTCCTGACACATTTCCACAGAGATCATTACGGCTCCATACCCTTGCTGCTGGGTGATTTCAGGGTTAAAAGGGTCTATCTTAAGGAATACAGCGGGCTTGACTGCACAACAGCCTGGGGTACAGAGGCGGATGATGATTACCGTCGTGAGCAGATGTGCCTATATCATGAGATGCAGGAGCTTATCAGGGGCAGCAGTGAGCTTATTCAGGCGGAGGAGGTTTCTTCCGTGCCCTTCGGTCCTTACGAGCTGAAGCTGTATTTTAATGAAAACTCTGTCCGTGAGATATATGAGGACAAGGACTGTCCCGAGACCTGCGGCAGGATAATGTTCAGCGAAAATCAGAACAGCATGGGCATTTTTATGGAGGCTGACGGTCTTAACATATTTTTCGGCGGAGATCTTATGGATATTCCCTCGGCACATCCTAAGGCTGACCATGTTGTGTGTCAGATCGCTAAAAAGATCGGCAGGCAGATAGATATTTACAAGGTCCCTCATCACGGCACCGTTAACACAGGATGTATGGATGCTCTGCAGATCTTTCGTCCTAAGCTTGCAGTTATCACCAATGAGGACGCATATCTGTCGGAACACAGCGATGTTTACGTGAATATCCGCAGAGCAAATCCCCATGCAAGGATAATGCTTACGGAAAATGATAATGTAGTTATTGATACGGCTGATTTTTTATACTGAGTGGGCTTATTCGGTATCATCCCATGCCTGATTTTTTACATAAGCATATGATAGGATGTTTTTTTCAAAAGAATTATAATAATTTTAATAAAATGTGTTGACATTATTGACGAAAAATGATACAATAATTGCATACAAAAAAATATAATAATTTTATACTTATAAAAGCGGAGAGATATATCGGAGGATATTATGAAGAAGCATGAGTTCCTTTTTGCAGCAGTGGCTGCTGTAACAGCATTTGTATTTACCTTTTTTGATGTTTTCTATTCCTTTGACAACCTGATGAAGGATAAGATATATCAGTCGCCGAGAGGCATCAACAACAGGATCAAGATCATATCTATTGAAGACAGGACCCTGGAGGAGTTAGGTCCCTTCGGTACCTGGCCGAGAAGCGTTTACGCTGATGTTATAAACATTCTGGGTGATAATCCTGCTGTTATCGGTACAGATATTATGTTCTTCGGAAGCATGGACGCTGAGGGTGATGAGGCTCTGCAGCAGGCATGCAGAGACAGCGGCAGAGTCGTTTCCGGATCATACATCAGCTATTCATCCGTGTACGGTACAGATGAGAACGGCGACCCTTACATAAACCATTTCAATATTTCCAATATCGAACAGCCTATCATTGCCGATCAGTGCAGAACGGGCTTCGTAAATGCAACTCCCGATGATGACGGTATCGTCCGTTCCGCATTTGTATCTCAGTACTGGAACAACACCCGCTATGACAGCTTTGCATATACTATTTACAGTGAGTACTGCAGCAGACTCGGCATAGAGGCAAAGCTCCCCGAGCTTGATAAAAACGGACGAATGTGGATAAACTACGCAGGCCGCCCCTATGATTACGAGAGTATACCCCTGATAGATGTTCTTAACGGAAATGCTGACCCAAGAATATTCAAGGACTGTGTTGTCCTTATCGGTGCCTACACCTCGGGACTGCAGGATCAGTTCTCCGTTCCCAACAGTGCAGATCAGATGTACGGAGTCGAGATACACGCTAATATCATTCAGGGATTGATAGACGGAAAATCTCCTGTTCCGGCAGACAGATTGTGGGTATCTCTTGCTGCCGCTGTTCTTGCTGCTGCTGTTTATATTCTTTCGGCAAGGCTGAAATTCAGGACATCCACTCCTGTGACTGTTGTTATGATCGCAGGATATTTCGCAGCAGGCGTATACAGCTATTCCGTGGGAACGATGCTTCCTCTGCTGTATGCCCCTCTGTTTATGCTGGCTTGTTATCTGCTGAATCTGGGAAGAAAATATGCGGAGGAAGCTGCCGAAAAGAAAAAGATCACGGAAGCCTTCAAGAAATATGTTGCTCCTCAGGTGGTCGAGGAGATACGGAAAAAGGGCGGCTATCAGATCAAGCTCGGTGGAGAAAACAGACACATTGCAGTGCTGTTCGTTGATATCAGAGGCTTCACTCCCATGTCCGAGAGCTTAGAGCCGGAGCAGGTAGTTGATATCCTGAACAGCTATCTTAATCTTACAACGAATTCCATATTCGCAAACGGCGGTACTCTGGATAAGTTCATAGGTGATGCTACTATGGCTGTTTTCAATGCTCCCTTCGACCTGGATGATTATGTTTTCAGAGCGGTGAAAACGGCATGGGCTATCGTTGCAGGAGGAAATGCCATTGAGAGTCAGTTCCTTGAAAAGTACGGCAAATCCGTAAGCTTCGGCGTAGGAGTAAACTGCGGAAATGCAGTCGTCGGAAATATCGGATGTGATTTCCGTATGGACTATACTGCTATCGGTGATACGGTCAATACGGCGGCAAGACTTGAAGCAAATGCCAAGCGGGGACAGGTGCTTATCAGTGAATATGTTTACAATGAGGTAAAGGATAGAGTTACTGTGGAGCCTATTGGCGAGATACCTCTCAAAGGTAAATCAAAGGGAGTCTTTGTTTACGCACTGACAGGTATTGAAGGAGAAGAAACGGAGGGTAATAAATGAAATTATCGGGATTAACGCTTAAAGCAAAGCTGATTGCAGGTGCTGTAACCGCTGTTGCGGCAGGAACTGCGATCACTGCAGCTGTTGTCTTTACGAGACCGGAGGCATACAGACTTGTTAAGATATTTGAGACTGAGGGCCCATCTTATGTAGAGAGAGCCGGTACAGGACAGCTGGACGCTTACAAGGATATGAATCTCCAGACAGAGGATATTCTTAATGTGGGAGATGAAAGCTACGTTCGGCTTTCTCTCGACAACGATAAGTATATCCTGCTGGATTCGGGGACAAGGCTGGAGCTTGAGGCTTCGGGAAATGAAAAGGACAATATGACATCCCTTAATCTTTTAGAGGGAGAGATACTTAACGAGATCACATCACCCTTATCACAAAGCTCAAACTATGAGGTGGTTACTCCCAAGGCTTCCATGGCTGTACGAGGAACCAGCTTCAGCGTTAAGGTCACTCGTGCAGCTGACGGCAGCTATCTTACCGATCTGTTTACATATCACGGTACAGTTGCAGTCACTCTGTACAATGAGGACGGTACCGTTAAGAGTGACAATGTTATTGTTAGGGAAGATCAGAGCGTCGCTATCATTACCGAACCTAACGAAGCTTCGGGCAAGGATGCCAAGGAAGACGGAAAATCCTATTTCGTTTTCCATGGAGAGGACGGACAGCTGATACCCTGTGCAGAGAACGAAGACCCTGTCCGCAGATCGGATTACAAGCTTGTGTCTTCCCGTGTGAGGAATACTGTTATAAAGACATGGGAGGATAAGGACATCGCTATTGATGATGATGTCATTGACCATATCAGAGGCGGAAACAGTGTGGCGTCTTCAAAGGAGCCTGACGCAAATGAATCTTCATCAACGTCAGAACAGACGGGATCAACAAATAGTGCCGATTCTGAAACGATGACAAGTGCATCTCAGAATGCAAGCAATGCCGAAAGCTCCCTTTCTTCGTCGGCTGATTCGTCCCATACGGAAATTTCCGTTACAACCGTTTTAGTAACAGGTACCACAGCTCCTGCGGAAACAACAGTTCCTCAGGAGTCTGAGGAAACATCTGTTATCACTCCTTCTGAGACTTCTGCTTCGTCGAGTGCGACTGAGGCAGCGGAAACCACAGCTTCCCAATCCTCGGTAACCACAACTGCAGCGACCTCAGTGTCCGCATCATCCAATGTAACTTCTTCTTCCGGCGGAACCGGTCCTGTAGACAATAATCCTATAAGCGGCAGCACGATAGCTTCTGTGACTTCGGCAACAACGGCTGAAACAACCACAACCTCAGCAGCAACAACGACCACACCCCCGGTAACAACTACTACAACCGCACCAACAACGACCACACCCCCGGTAACAACTACTACAACCGCACCAACAACGACCACACCCCCGGTAACAACTACTACAACCGCACCAACAACCACCACAGCTCCGGTAACAACAACTACAACCGCACCAACAACGACCACAGCTCCGGTAACAACAACTACAACCGCACCAACAACCACCACAGCTCCGG
>JBJERX010000059.1:22318-22570 GCA_051882495.1 Huintestinicola sp.
ACCACAGCTCCGGTAACAACAACTACAACCGCACCAACAACCACCACAGCTCCGGTAACAACAACTACAACCGCACCAACAACCACCACAGCTCCGGTAACAACAACTACAACCGCACCAACAACCACCACAGCTCCGGTAACAACTACTACAACCGCACCAACAACGACCACAGCTCCGGTAACAACTACCACAAACGCACCAACAACGACCACAGCTCCGGTAACAACTACCACAAACGCACCAACAACG
>JBJERX010000059.1:22670-50193 GCA_051882495.1 Huintestinicola sp.
ACTTCGGCTCCGGTAACAACTACCACAAACGCACCAACAACGACTTCAGCTCCGGTAACAACTACCACAAACGCACCAACAACGACTACATATGCACAAACAACAACTAAAGAAGCGGTGACAACAACTACATATGCACAGACAACGACCGTCAGTTCAATAACAACGATGTCGGAAATAGCCGGTTATAAAGCAAATAATTCCGCAAGAGCATCGGATCCCGCATTTACTCTGGAGAGTGTCTGCGATATGGTCGTAAAGGGAATACGAAAGGTGATGAAATTTGTATTCACGGACGCACCTATCACCTCAATAATGAAGCTGACAGGCACTGCAGGTTTGCTGAATCAGCTGATGCTGTTCTTCCTGTAATACCTATCTGAACATAATAAAAGGACTGATGCCGCATAATGCATCAGTCCTTTTGTTTTGCTGCTATTAAAGGTTCTTTTGCTTTTTATGAACAAAATAAACAACTATTTCCCTGACTTGGTTATATTTATGGTCAAAATATCCAAAATGATACTTTTTATTTTGTCAAAACGGAGAAAATTATACAAGGGTATAAAAGTTCGGGATAATACTTGACAATTTATTGTTTATATTCTATAATAAATATGCTATTATTTATCCAAATACCGTGTTTTTTAATAAAAAAGGAGGAAAAGAACATGAAACTAAAAAAGCTGAAAAAGATCTTTGCATCTTTAACAGCAGCAGCAATGGTGTTGACTACAATGGCGTTGACACCGATAACAGTTAATGCAGCAGAAATTTTAAGCGAAACCGGCACACATACTTTTGTAACGCAAACCGATGACCAGGGCAATACTTATGTAAATCCAGCAATAAATCAATATAGTACAAGCTTATGCTATGGATCATATTATTTTGAAAAAGATGATGTAGTAGAAGCTACCATTACAACATCTGTTCAGGATACTTCCGGATGGAAGGTTGGCGTACTTGGATTTGATGGAAGTTGGAGTGGTTGGGGAGGAGTTTATTCTTCCGAAGGTGTTCTTACACTTACCACAACAATTGGAGATGTAATGGCTGAAAACTCAATTGAAAATGCAAGTGAGTTAGGCGGAATTGCTTTACAGGTAATAGGTACAGCTAAGGGTGACGTTGTAAGTTACTCTATCACTGTTAAAGAAGGCACACCACCTCCCACCCTTGAGGCTTACGCTTATGATTTTGATGCAGCTTCCGGTACAGTAGCTGCAGGATCATATGGACAGCCCGCAAAAACAGCTGTTGGTGATGGTAACACTATCACAAGCGAAATACTCGGCGGCAGCTTCACTGTTGTTGCTCCCTACACATCGGATAAAAGACCTAAGCTTGTTCTCAGCGACAGTTCGGGCACCGGTGATCTCAACTGGATCCAGGTTGATCCCGATGTTGCTGTAGACGGTGTTGCATACTTCAAGAAGGCTACAGCACTTTCTGCATGGACTACAGCCGGAGGTAATGCAGATCTTACAGATGTTAATATGCTTTTCATCGCTGCTCAGGATGCAGCACTTACAGTTAAAGATGTTAAGCTGTATTCTTCCGTATCCAACGTCAAGACATATAGCGTTACTATCGCTGATTCTATCACAAACGGAACAGTAACAGCCGATAAGACTTCCGATGTTGCGGAAGGCGATACTGTAACTCTTACAGCAGCTCCCGCAAGCGGCTATGAGCTTGATACTATCTCCGTAAAGAATTCGGCAGGCGAGGCAGTTTCCACAACTAAGGGAACAACAAACAATATTTACACATTCAAAATGCCCGCTTCCGACGTTACTGTTAACGCAACATTCAAGAAGAGTGCATATAAGGTAACCGTTTCCGCAGCCACAAACGGTTCGGTTAAGGCAGACAAGACTTCCGCCAACATGGGCGATACTGTAACTCTTACAGTAACTCCCGACACAGGCTATGAGCTTGATACTATCTCCGTAAAGACTTCGGCAGGCAAGGCAGTTTCTGCAGCTGCAGGAGCAAACGGCAAATACACATTCACAATGCCCGCTTCCGACGTTACTGTTTCCGCAGCATTCAAGGCAAGCACATATAAGATCACAGTTAACACAGCTGAAAACGGCTCAATTTCCGCAGACAAGACTTCCGCAGGCATGGGCACTACTGTAACTCTTACAGTAAAAGCCGATGAGGACTATCAGCTTGACACAATTACTGTAAAAGATTCAGCAGGCACAGTAATTGAAACAACAGCAGGAAAGACAGAAGGCACATACACATTTAAGATGCCCGCTTCCAACGTTACAGTTACAGCAGCATTCACAAAGATCCCTACATACTCTGTTACAATTGATGAAGCTATCGTAAACGGTACAGTTACAGCCGACAAGACAGCTGACATCAAGGCAGGCGAAACTGTTACTCTTACAGTTACAGCTTCCGAAGGCTATGAGCTTACAGATATCGTTGTAATGAACGGTAATGTTGAGGTAAGCACAAGCGAAACAGCAGCCGGTCACACATTTGTAATGCCTGCAGGTGACGTAACAGTTACTGCAACATTCGCTGAGCAGACCACTCCCAGCTACACGATCACAATTGATCCTTCTATAGTTAACGGAACAGTTACTACTAAGAAGCTCACAGTTAAGGAAAATGACGTTATAACTCTCAATGTTACTCCCACTGCTCGCTATGAAGTTGATTCCGTATCCGTAAAGGATGAAAACGGAACAGACATTGCTGTAACAGCAGGAACAGACGGCACATACACATTCACAATGCCTGCAGCTAACGTTACAGTTACTGCAGCATTCAAGGCACTTCCCACATACACAGTTACAATTGATTCCGCTATCGTAAACGGTACAGTTAAGGCAGACAAGACAGCTGACCTTATCAAGGGCGATACTGTAACACTTACAGTAACTCCCGCAGACGGCTATGTATTTGAATCCCTTACTGTAAAGGACGCAAGCGGTGCAGCAGTTAATACAACCGAGGAAGATGACGGCACATATACATTTGTAATGCCCGAAGCTGACGTTACTGTAAGTGCTTCCTTCGCAGAAGGTGCTGACAAGGAGATCAAGGCATTTGTTGAGCGTCTCTATACTAAGCTCCTCGGCCGTGCGTCCGACCCCAAGGGCAAGGCTAACCATGTAGAACGTCTTAAGAACGGTGCATCTGCAGCAGAAATTGCTCAGATATTCGTAACAAGCTCCGAGCTTAAGAACAAGAAGCTCACAAACAGAGAGTTTGTAAAGAGAATGTACCTCACAATGCTTGACAGAAACCCCGACGCAAAGGGACTTAATCATTGGGCAACTGCTCTTGACAACGGCTGCTCCTACGGATATGTTCTCCAGGGCTTCTCCAAGTCCGCAGAGTTCACAAAGCTCTGCCAGAGCTACGGCATCGAAAGAGGTACATATGTATCTGCTGAGAACCGTGATAACAACGAGTATCTCACAGCATATGTTTCCCGTATGTACACAAAGGCACTTAACAGAACATATGATATCAAGGGTCTTAACAACCATACAGGCAGATACATTGCAGGAACAAAGGATGCAAAGGGAATCGCTCACGATTTCATCTTCTCCACAGAGTTCAAGAACCGCAATCTTACAGACGATGAGTTCATCGACACACTGTATGCTGCACTCTTTGACCGTAACCCCGATGCAAAGGGCAAGGCAAACTGGCAGACAAGAATGAAGGATGGCTGGACAAGAGAGCAGGTATTCAACGGCTTCACATGCTCCGCTGAATTCAAGAAGCTTGTTGCTTCCTTCGGTATCTGATAATACAGACTGTTTGGTCAAGCAGATCCGTAATACAGTAATGATTACGGAAAAGTAATGAATTGAAAACCGCCTGTGTTCATCTTCGTGATGAAACACAGGCGGTTTTTTTGATAAAACTTATCAGTCCGAAAAATCAATTTCCATCAGGTCTGCAAGTCCTGTGCCCTTGTAAGTAAGGAATATGGCATGAACGCCCGGGGTGATCTTGAGAGGTGCTGACGCCTTGCTCCACTCCTTGGAGGGTGATACGCAGACTGTACCAAGTGCAGTTCCGGTCTCGTCGGAAACAGCAAATTCACATTCGGCTTCCGCCCTTGCGGTAAGGGTGAGAGTAACATCTCCGGCAAAATCAAAGTATTTGTAGCCGATAAGAGTGCCGTCGGATATCTCTCCGATAAATCTGCCTGTTTCGTCGTGGGTGCAGTTGGGGAAGCTTTCGGTATATATTTTGTTGCAGCCGTGGGGCATATTGCCGTTTGTAAGGTTGCATGCGATAACAGCAGGATATGTACCCTTGCCCCGAAGTGCACCTCCGTTCAGACCGCAGGATGTTATCTCCGTCTGACGGATGCTTCCGTCCGCTTCCAGCTTTATCCTCTCGGCACACGCCTGACGGCTGTAGTCGGATTTGTGTGTGAGACGGTGGTAGAACACGTACCATTCACCGTTTATCTGCTCAATGCTTCCGTGGGTGGTGCCTGTCATGTTCAGTCTGTCCTTCTCGGCTCTGCCATTTATGCCCACGTCACCGTTGGACACAATGGGACCGCCGAAGCGGAAGCCCTTATCGGGATGATCGCTGACTGCATAGCAAAGCTCATGATTCTGCTTGGAGGAGTATATGAAGTAATACTTTTCACCGATCTTACGTATGGAGCTTGCTTCAAAGAAGGGGTGTTCTTCAAAATCCGTGCCCTTGACTTTATATGGGATGATATGAACGGGGTCTGATGTGACGGTGAGCATATCGTCACCTACAGTGACCATTGAGGGACCCATAACGCTTTCGGGAGTTCCCAGTATTTCCTCACGGCTCTTATTGAACATGTTCATTTCGCAGGTGATAAGCTCCTCGTTCTCAGAAAAGCCATCCTGCTCCTCAAAATCATACTGTGTTCCGTAATAAATGCGTATCACTCCGTTATCATTGATAACACCCGGGTCAAAGCAGACATATTTCTTCATGGGACTGCCGTCAGGATAGCGAACGAATCCCAGATACTCATATTTTCCTGCCGGAGTATCGCAAACTGCCACGCTGATAGGACCGAAATAACCGCCATTCCCGAAGTCGCCGGACATACAGTAGTAGAGGTAGTATCTGCCGTCATTTCCCCTGACAGCGTCGGGTGCGTACATATACTTTCTGTTTTCAAAATCGGGGTCCTGATCTGCACGGTATATCACTCCATCGCACCTCCAGTCGGATAGGTCGTCAACGGGTGCGGAAAAAACTGTATAGTCCAGCATACAAAAGGTTTCACCGCCCTCCTTGTCGTGAGAGCCGTAAACATATACTCTGTCACCGAATACATGGGGTTCACCGTCGGGTATGCACACATCAAGGGGAAGATAGGGATTGAATACCTGCTTTTTCAAATCAATTACATCCTTTCATAGAGTATTCCGTAGAGATACAAACCAATTATTATGTTGATTGTAGCATAATGATCTCGGTTAATCAATATACAAATTGTGAATTATGACGGAGATGCAGACCGGTTTCGAGCAGCCAAAGAACGTAAAATACTTTGGAACTATTTCCAAAATATATAAATGTTTCTGTCATATTGTACAAAAATGAGAAATATACTTGAAAAATCATTATCAATATGTTAAAATGTATATAATAACTTGGTTATTACTACTTCTGTATTTGTTAAGAATTGACAAATAGAAAGTCACACATCGTAGGAAGTGATATAATGAGAGAATTACAGCTTACAGATCTGATAGATACTGATATTCTGCAGCAGTTTCAGAATGGATTCTCTGATTTTATGGGTCTTGCAGCACTGATCACGGATGACAAGGGTGCTCCCATCACTGCAGGAAGCAAGTTTACCGAGTTCTGCATGAAGCAGACAAGAGGCTCAGAAAAGGGACGAATGAAATGCTATGAATGCGATAAAAACGGTGCTCTTATGACCCTTCGTGACGGCAAGCCTGCTGTGTACAGATGTCATGCGGGGTTGGTGGATTTTGCTGCTCCCATCATGGTGGAAGGCAAATTTCTCGGCAGTATTATCGGCGGACAGGTACGTCCTCCCGAGCTTAAGAAGGAGGATATTATCCGTACTGCCATCGACCTTGGACTCGACCCGGAGGAGTATGTGGCGTCCGCTGAAAAAACATATGTAGTTGAAATGAAGCAGATCGAAAGATCAGCTCAGTATCTTTTCGAGATAGCTCATATCCTTTCCGATATGGCATACAAAAACAAGCTTGCTCTTGACCAGAGCCGCAGGCTTGAAAAGGCTGCACGGTCACAATCTGTCTATATCATGAACATGAGTGTTAACATGGAGAAGTACATAAGCGAATGGCTGTCCGCAGCAAGACAGGCTGTAAACAGCGGGGACAGCTCAGCTATGGAAAGGACCATCAGTGACCTTATCCACAAAAGCTCGGATGTTTATACAATGGTCAGTGATACCGTGGATTACATCCGTATGGCAGGAGGCGACGTTGAGCTTTCCGAGACTATGTATGATTCACAGACTCTCGTGAACCAGATAACCGACAGCTTAAGAAATGTTCTTAAGGAGCATAGTATTACCATGAAAACAATGGTGAGCAGCAGCGTTCCCGGGTTCCTTCTGGGTGACAGCAGCAAGATCGGTCAGATCACCAACAAGTTCATATCGGGATACGCTAATTATTCCGGCAAAGGAACGGAGATCAATATCGACTTTTCCTGCCGCAAGGCATCATATGCGTGTATGCTGGAGATAAGGATAAAAACCGGTGAGATAACGATCCCTTTCGAAACGCTTAACAACTTCATTTCATATTTCACAAACCTGAGCGGAGGCTATTTCATCAATGAAAAGGGTGAAACGGATTTCTCTCTTTCAGCGGCGGCAGTTATGCTCAGACAGGTTTCGGGCAAGGTAAAGTTGGTTTATGAAGATGACGGCAGCTCTGCTCTGGTTCTGAGCTTTCCTCAGCTTGAAGTAAAGGAATAAGGGGTGAGCAGATTGGCTTTTGACATTATTGCATATTCAAAGGCGTTTGACAGCTTCGTCGGAAAGATGAATAACTTCACCGGTACGGATATCTCACTGCTTGGTGATGCCGTCAGAGAGCTGTGCAGTGTGCTCAGGATATCAAGGATAACCGAGGTCATGTACTGGTACACCGAGAGTTCCTATAAGCACGAGGGCAGCAGGAGCGTTATCTATGATGATGGCTGTGCCGATGAGGATTCTTGTCTGTCTTTCCCGGAAAAGTCCGAGGATGGTTTTTACATCTGTCATGATTTCTGCCGCAGAAAAGGCGATGTGGACTGGGATAACGAAGAAACTGCCATGATAAACGTGCTCCGAAGAACTCTTTATGAGTTCGAACGCTGCTCGGCATATATGACCATGGCAAAGTATTACAGCAAAGAGATCGGCGTTTTCAATATGAAGTATTTCTCAAAGACCACAGATGATATCATCTCTGCTGGGAATATCGGGAAATATGGTGCATGCCATTTCAATCTGAAACGATTCTCCATAGTGAATCAGCATATCGGACGCAGCCGTGCAACAAATGTTATGAGATCCTTTGTTGGTCAGCTCCAGGACAAGTTAGGCGATAACGGATATATCTGCCGTATGAGCGGAGATAATTTTGTTGTTGTTTTCAGGAAGGATTATCTGGATACAGTCAGCGAATACCTTAAGGGAACAAGCATAGCATACGATGATAAGGGTCAGACTGTGTTCATATCCGCTTATGCGGGCTACTATCTTATCCCTGACCAATGCTCCAGCAGCGACGAGATACTTGACAGCATCAGCATTGCTGTCAATTCCGCCAAAAATGTCTACAAGGTAAACAGCGTATTCTTTGACGAGAAGCTCAAAAGAAGCCGCAACGAGATAAAGATGGTGGAGAACGATTTTATGGACTCCATCGAAAAGGAAGAATTCAAGGTTTACTATCAGCCTAAGGTTCAGCTTAAAAGCTATACTCTGAACGGTGCTGAGGCACTTTGCCGCTGGATAAGGAACGGTCAGCTCATACCGCCATTCAGATTCATACCGGCTCTGGAGCAGAGCAAGGCGATATGCACGCTGGATTTTTATATGCTTGACCATGTCTGCCGTGATATCCGCAGATGGCTTGACGAGGGCAGGGAAGTGGTAACTGTTTCGGTGAATTTCTCCCGCCGTCATTTAGGGGATGGTGACCTGCTGGAGCGGATAATCTCCTGCATTGATAAATACAATGTACCCCATAGGTTTATTGAGATCGAGCTTACGGAGACAACTACAGACGTTGATTTTGATGACCTGAAGAAGATAGTTGTGGGTCTGCGTGACGCAGGTATCAGCACTGCGGTAGATGATTTCGGAATAGGATATTCCTCTCTTAACCTTATCAAGGAGCTGCCCTGGAGTGCACTTAAGATCGACAAGAGCTTCCTGCCCGATGAGACAGATATGAATACGCAGAAATATGCAATGCTCAAGCATATCATTGCTCTTGTTCAGGATATTGGTCTGGAGTGTATCGTTGAGGGCGTTGAGACTGATGAACAGGTGCTTCTGCTTAAGGAGAACAATTGTTATCTGGCACAGGGCTTCTATTTTGACAAGCCCCTGCCGGTAGGAGAGTATGAAAAGCGTCTGGATGATCTTAAAATGGCGAAATATAAATAATACTAATTCTAAACCAACCTATAGACAAATCCTCGGCTAGAATAAGCCCATTCGTCGTCAAGCTCCCTTGCCGGGCAAAAGCCCGCCTGCGGTCGCTTTCCTAGACTGGACTTATTCTATCTGTCGGCTTTGTCTATAGAACGATTTAGAATTAGTATAAAACTAAAAACCTTCTATAGAACAAATGGTTATTAGTATAACAAACAGAGGGACTATGCTTCGGCACAGTCCCTCTGTTTGTTATATAATATCCATTTCTTTCAGCTTTCGCTTAAGCAGTGCTATGGGCAAACCCACAACATTTGCAAAATTTCCCTTGACCTCCCTGACCAGCACACATCCCTCGGACTGAATCCCGTAGGCTCCTGCTTTGTCCATAGGGTCGCCGGTTGCAATGTATTCCTCAATGTCCTCATCGGAGAGGGGATAGAAGGTCACTTCCGTTTCCTCCGAGAATGTGAGCCTTCTGCCTTTGGAGATGATGCAGACCCCTGTAACGACCTTGTGAGTTCTGCCCGAAAGTCTGCGGAGCATATTCCGTGCATCCTCCTCATTGGCAGGCTTGCCGAATATCTCACCGTCCAGGATAACAACAGTATCGCTGCCGATAACGGTATCATCGGGATGAAGCTCCGCCAAGGCTGATGCCTTCAACTCGGCAAGCACTTTGGGTGCGTCCTCGGCTCTTGTGCCGGGAGGAACGATCTCCTGCACTTCAGCGGGGATAACTGCAAATTCACTTACCGCATATCTGAGAAGCTCCTGACGTCTCGGAGATGCGGATGCTAAGATTATCATTTATTATTTCCTGCCTTTGATGTCTGATTGACGGACTTATCATCGCTGTCAGCCATATAGCCGGTTATTGCAAGTATGGCTGTGAACAGTGCAAGAAGAAGTCCGAATTTCATAAAAAGCTTTGCTATTCCTTTGAAAAGAATCATTTTATATTCCCCCTTTTCAGGCAGATCAAGCGAAGGGGTTCTCCGTCTTGTAGGGAAGTCCCTTAGGCTGATTGTATGATATATCCGTCACGCCGAGATATCTGAATACACTGAAAAGTGCCTTGCCGCAGTGGCTGAATGCAACTGCACCGTGGTGTGGATATCTCTTTTCAATGAGAACGTGGCGGTAGAATCTGCCCATTTCCTTGATCGCAAAAATACCAATGCCGCCGAATGACCTTGTTGCAACGGGGAGAACCTCGCCCTCTGCAATATATGCCTTAAGCTCAGCGTCGGCTGTGGACTGGATGCGGAAGAAGGTGATCTTTGAAGGAGCGATATCGCCCTCCAGAGTACCTCTTGTGATATCAGGCTCCTTGTCAGGCTCCAGACCTCTGTGCATAATGAGCTGATACTTCATCTCGCAGCTTGTAAGCTTGGATGCAGCCGTGTTTCCGCAGTGGAAGCCCATGAATGTATCTGTATGAGTGTAATCGAATTTACCCTTGATGTCGTTCTCGTAGATATCTGCGGGAACTGTATTGTTGATATCAAGGAGAGTTACTATATCATCGGAAACGCACTGACCTATGTATTCGCTGACAGCACCCCAGATATCTACCTCGCAGGAAACTGGGATGCCTCTTGATGTAAGACGGCTGTTCACGTAGCAGGGAACGAAGCCGAACTGAGTCTGGAATGAGGGCCAGCACTTGTTTGCGAAGATAACATAGTCACGGGAGCCCTTGTGAGCCTCTGCCCAGTCAAGGAGTGTAAGCTCATACTGTGCAAGCTTGGGAAGAATGCCCGACATCTTGTTGCCCTCACCAAGCTCCTTTGTCATGTCGGCGATAACATCGGGTATCCTTGGGTCATTTGCATGCTCGTTGAATGCAGCGTAAAGGTCAAGCTCGGAGTTTTCCTCGATCTCTGCACCGATATCGTAAAGTCTTGCGATAGGAGCGTTGCATGCAAGGAAATCCTGAGGACGGGGACCGAATGAAATGACCTTGAGCTTTGCAAGACCGAGAAGAGCCTTTGCAATGGGAATGAATTCACCGATCTGCTCAGCTGTTTCCTCAGCTGTACCTACGGGATATTCGGGAATGTATGCCTTGATATTTCTCAGACCCAGATTATAGCTTGCGTTGAGCATACCGCAGTAAGCGTCTCCGCGTCCGTCAAAAAGGCTGTCTCCCCGTTCCTCGGCAGCTGCTGTGAACATTACGGGGAGTCCGAATTCCTTTGCCAGAAGTGTTTCTGCTGTTTCGGGACCGAAGTTGCCCAGATATACAACTAAAGCGTTGACACCTGCTGCTTTAAGCTCTGCAACAGCTTTCTGCATATCCTTTTCACTTTCAACAGTTGTGGGGCATTCATAGATCTCTATACCCTTTGCAGCACAGGCTCTGCATACTTCTGCACGTCTGCCTGCGGAGAGAGATGCGGGGAAGCAGTCACGGCTGACTGCTGCGATTCCAAGCTTGATCTCAGGCATGTTTGTTGTTTTCATTTTACTTATCCTCCTGTTATTGATATATTATTCCAGCGTTGGCAGATGATATATAGCCTTGCCTTCTTCATCCGTCCAGCCCATATTTTCAAAGTATTCCTCAAGTGTGAGACCGCTGTCAGTGATCTCCTTTGCATAGTAGACACCTACGAATCTGTAGTGCCACGGCTCATAAATTATTCCCGTAACGTTCTGCTTGCCCTTAGGGTAGCGGAGGATAAAGCCGTAATCCGCTGCGTGTTCCGAGAGCCATCTGAATGCCTTGGTATCCTCAAAGCCTGCATCGTCCATGCTGACGTATTCATCGCTCATGATATCCGCAGCCACACCTGCGTTATGCTCGCTGTAACCGGGAAGCTGAACCTCTTTAAGGGTCGCATTGTATGCTTCTTCATAGGTCATGCCCTGCTCGTTCATTCGTTCATCAACGGAATTGTCGAAATTACGCTGCTGATATTCAATGCTGCGGTATGCCGACATTACTATCAGCTCGATTCCGTCCTCGGAGGCAGCCTTTATCATCTGCTTAAGATACTCTGCCATTCGGGAATCCATATAGTATTCCCGCCAGCTTTCATAGACCTTTGAGGTCTCGATGCCATTGCAGTATTCCTCCGGAACAGGGTTTTTCTCGTTTACCAGAAATACAGCCCATGTATTATCCGCATCGGAGGGGTCAGGCTTAGGCTCCTTTATCTCAGGCTCGGTCTCAGTGGGTTCCGTTTCGGATCCGGTCTGCAGGTCATCAGCTTCACTGTCTGTCATCACGGAGGAAGTTGTCTCGGAGGATGTATCAGACGGCAATGTGTCAGACTGTGCAGGAGTATTATCTTCGGTTTCGTCCTTTGATATTTCATCGTCCTCGTTGTAGCTCAGCTTAAACAAGGCAAACACCACCGCAAATAAAATAAAGGTCGATATGAGAAAGATTTTAACTCCGTTGGTTTTCATGTGCCTGATCCTTTCAACAAATTCTATATCCATAGCCCGATATCTGTCGTCATATTCCCGTCAGAATAAAGCCCTGCCTTAATTATGAAAAACGGAATTATTGACAAAAATATCAGAATGTGGTATAATATAAGAATAAACTACCTGCCGCTTTTTATTATTATGAGAGGAATGATCCCTATGAAGTGCCCTTACTGCGGATTTGAAGACACAAAAGTCATTGACTCACGTACAACTGAGGGAAAAAAACGCCGCAGACGCCGCTGTACTAACTGTGACAGACGGTTCACCACATATGAGTGTGTGGAAATGCCTGAGCTTCTCGTCAGTAAAAAGGACAACACCTTTGAGTCCTTTGACAGAAACAAGCTTATTCAGGGGCTTTCCTTTTCGATCAAGAAACGTCCCGTTCCAATTTCCGCAATAATCGGCATTGCAGACAGCATTGAGGGTTACTGTGCCAATCATATGCTGACGCAGATATCTACCGCTGAGATAAGCGACATGGTGCTGGAAAAGCTTCGTGAGATAGATGAGGTGGCATATGTCCGCTTTGCCTCTGTAAATAAGGACTTTTCGGATGTTGACTGCTTCCTTGATCTCATTTCGGATCTCCGCAGGGATAAGAACAAGTGATTTTAATGCTCAGCCGTTATTGCGGCTGAGCATTTTTATTATATGCTTTTCCGAAGCTTTGGTGAAGCTTATACGCCGAATTCTCTTGCCTTATCGATCAATACCTCACGGTTATTGATGATCTTTTCTTCAATGACCATAACAAGCAGCTTTTCAAGGGTCTCGCCGATGGCTTTGCCCTCCATGCCGATATCGCTGAGGTCATTCCCGTTAATAGCAAGGTCACGGAGAGTGCAGCATTCCTTGTTGGCGGAGATCTCGTATGCACGGATCTTCATATCATCAAGAATGCTTACTCTTTCAAGGCAGAAGCTCTGCTTTGCACGGCTGTCTCCCTTCATTACCTCTGCAAGACGGTTGAAATCGTCAAATCCCAGGATGGATATCAGACGTTTAACAACACGCTTGTCATCAACAGGAGTTATGTAGTGATATTTTATCAGACGGCAGACTGTGTCGGTAGTTGCTTTATCGAAACGGAGACGCTGCATTATCTTTTCGGCTGTATCCGAGCTTCTCTTTTCGTGATTCGGGAAATGTCCCACACCTTCTTCATCAGTGCGGAAGCAGGAGGGCTTTTCAATATCATGGAAAAGAAGTGCAAGGCGTATCTCCTTTTCACAGCGGGAATTCTGAACAGCGTGTGCCGTATGCTCCCATACATCATAAACATGGTATCTGCTGTGCTGGTCAAAATCTATACACGCTCTGAATTCGGGGATGATAAGAGTGAAAACATCGCTGTATTCAATGAGTACCTCAGCAGGAGCAATGCCCATTACAAGCAGTGTAAGCTCAGAGGATATCCGCTCAGCTGAAATGTCTGAAAGAAGCTGTCTTTTTTCGTGTATAGCAAGGCTTGTTTCCTTGTCTATGCTGAATTCAAGCTGGGATGCGAATCTCAGTGCACGCATTATCCTTAGAGCGTCCTCTTCAAATCGTTTCTCGGGTTTGCCAACGCACCTCAGCCGGCGGTTGAAAAGGTCTTTCTGACCTCCGTATATATCTATGATACCCGTTTTGTCCGAGTATGCCATTGCATTGATGGTGAAATCACGTCTGGCAAGGTCAGCCTCCAATGAGGAGGTGAACTGAACCGATTCGGGACGGCGGTGATCCGTGTATTCTCCGTCTATCCTGTAGGTAGTGACTTCAACGTTCTCGCCGCCTGAAACAACGGTAACGGTACCGTGCTTGAGTCCTGTTTCAATGACCTTCATTCCGTTCATGCAGCGGATAATATCTTCAGGCAGAGCATTGGTAGCAACGTCAAAATCCGAGGGGATCCTGCCCAGGATCGAATCTCTTACACAGCCGCCTACGATATATGCCTCATATCCTCCCAATTCAAGCCTTTTCAGTACCTGTTTGATATTCTGAGGAATATTTATGTCCACCTGATACACTTCCTTACGATTATTTTTGCACTGCAGTTTTTATTGATACAAACAGCAGATATATTTTTATTATACCACTTCCGAGCTGAAATTGCAACACCTTCGGACAATATAAATTAACGAAAAATACACGAAAAATCCCCTCGGTTTTTTATTCAGACCGAGGGGACATTTCCTGTTTTCTTTTTCTGATGCTCTGCCGGTCAGTTGAATGATGATCGGTTTGGAAAGCCGGAGGGTTTTCCGTTGATGACCGTTATCATCGGGAGACGGGCACGGCATAATATTTTATCCGTTTTGTGTTGTTCTGTTCTTTTCTTTTTGTTGTTCTGTTATCAGCCTGTGTAGTAAACTGTTTCGCCGTTGAGAGCAGCGTTGAACTGTTCCTGAGTATAGCCCTTGGGAAGGAGGATGTAGATCATCTTGCCGTAGACTGTGCTGTAGAAGCTCTTGACCTCGTCTGTATCCTTCTTCTTGGAGGGGGTAGTTGAGTAGATCGTGAAGTACTCGAATACCTTTGTATCGGAATATACAGTATCGTTTCTCTTAAGAATATCGGGATTCTTGGGGAGCAGCATATACTTATATGTCTTGGATGTTGCATTGTACCACTGGTATACGGTGTCTGTAGGATCAATAGCTGTAGGATATGTTACAGATACTACATAATATGCAGAGGACTGTGTGCCGAGGTCGGCATTCTTGATCTGCTCAAGAAGCTCTGTGCTGTATCCGGGAGGCAGGAGAATGTATCTCTTGACGCTCTTGCTGTCGATAAGCTTTGTCCAGCTTTCGATAGTCTCGGAATCATAGTTCTTCTTAGGAACTGTGTTGTAGATCTTCCATTCGTCGTATGTACCTGTGAACGCAGCAACTACATCGTTGTACTTAGCTTCATCATAGTCAGCGGGAACGAGGACATAGTAGAGATTTGAAACATTGTTTCTTGCTGCGTAGAATGTGAGGATAACGTCTGAATCAGCCTTCTTGGTGGGCATCTGTGTTGTTACTGTGTAGTAACCGTTTGCATCGGATGTTCCGCCGTCAGAATTGATAAGATCCTGAAGTCTGGATTCGCTGTAGCCGTAGGGGAGAAGGATATATCTTGTTGTTGAGATGTAGTTTACAGCGGTTGTGTATGTATGGATCGTATCGGATGCGAAGAATTTGTTGGGGGAAACATTGTAGATAGTCCAGTACTCGAATACTCCTGTGTACTGTGCAACTGCAGTGTTGTAGGTGCCCACATCATACTTTTCGGGTACGAGGATATATCTTGTCTTGGAGGCTGTCTTTCCGTCTGTACCGGTCACATCTGCTGTGAAGTTCAGGATCTTGTCGCTGCTGAGCTGCTTTGCAGGCTCTGCATCGAATACAACGTAGTAATCGTAGAGATTCTTGTCCTTGGCAATGAGTGTGTTTACATATGCCTTGTCATAGCCGCTGGGAACGAGCATGTACTTAACAACGCCTGTCTTTGAGTCTGTCCACTTAAGAATAGTATCGGTTGCGGAGATCTTTGACATGAGAGATGTTGTGATAACGTAATATGAGTTTGAAGCTTCGGCAACGTTGATGGTGATCGTCTTGCTTGCCTTGCTGTTCTCGGAACGTGCGATAACGAGAGTTGTAGAACCCTTCTTGAGACCCTTGATGGTAAGAGTTACGTAGTTGCCGTTCCATGTGCCTTCGGTAACGCTTGCAATAGTCTTATCGGACATTGTGTATGTGAGACCCTTTGCGGGAACTGCGTAGAGGTTGAGAGTTGCAGTTTCATTTACGTTTGTATTAACGTAGTTTGCGTTTGTGATGATGCCTGCATCCTGAGTTCCGTCACCAACGGTAACATTGAGTGTAATGTATATATCGGTGTACTTGGAAAGGAGGACCTTAACGGTGGTTGTACCGGACTTAACGCCCTTGATCTTAAGTCTGATGGTATTTCCGTCCCAAGGCTTTACCCATGCGGCTGTTGCAATGGTTTTGTCGCTGCTGGATGCCTTAAGGCCGTGGCTTCCTTTTGCAGTGATATAAACGTAAGTGCTGTCACCCTCCTTGACGGATACATTGTATGTATCTGCAGAGAGCTTGCCGCCTACTACATTGATCTTGGAATTCAGAACAGTGCCGTTGATGTTTGCGGAAATAGTAGCAGTTCCGACGCTTTTTCCAACTACCTTGCCGCTGCTTGAAACAGTAGCAATGGACTTGTCCGAAGTTGACCAGGTGATCGTTTCGCTTGATGCACCCTTCACCTTAAGGGTGATAGCATAGCCTTTTGTGAGGTTATAGCTGGAGTAATTCAGGGAGTAGCTTGCAGCTGAAGCAGGGAAGCTTACCATGGTAAGTGTAAGCATCAGAGTTAGCAGCATACAAAGCAGTGACCTGAGTTTCTTTGTTGCTGATGTCATAATCAAGACCTCCTGACTTTGTTGTTTCTTTTTCTGTTCCATCCGTCTGTTTTGAGGAACACCGCTCTCTGTGGGAAAAGGGCAGAACAGGCAGATATTTATTCACAATTAAATTTTAACATTTAGTAACTGTAAAGTCAATGAAAAATGTGCTATAATGCAGTAACAAATGAGATACATTTAATTACAAATTGGTTACGAATCGCAAAAATGGAAACAATACAATATAAATTGTGTTATAATCTGAGATAGATCCAAAGATTATTCGGGGAAAGCTGCCCTTATGAAAGGATATGGTCAAATGTTCAGATATGAAACTCATATGCACACCATGGAGGCGAGTGCCTGCTCAAATTCATCGGCTGCAGATATGGCGGATAAGTACAAGGCTGAGGGATACACGGGAGTTTTTGTTACAGATCATTTTTTCAACGGCAATACATCGGTTCCCCGTGAACTTCCCTGGAGGGAATGGGTGGAAGGCTACTGCAAGGGCTACGAGCACGCCAAGGCACGGGGAGACGAAATAGGTTTAGATGTGTTTTTCGGCTTCGAGTTTGGTGACGGCGGTTCGGATTTTCTGATATACGGACTGGACAAGCAATGGCTTATCGAGAATCCCGAGATCCTCACCCGTGAGCTTACCCAGACCCTGGAATACATCCGTTCCTGCGGCGGATTTGTTGTGCATGCTCATCCTTTCAGGGACTATGAATACATCAGAAGAACCATTCATTGCCCTCACTTTACAGATGCTGTAGAGATAATAAATGCGTCACACACCTATGCTGAGTTCAATGACAGGGCAAGACTTTACGCGGAGTGGTACGATCTTCCCGTGACAGCAGGTTCTGACGCTCACAACACCACCGACAGATGGTACGGCGGAGGGATAGAGACCGATATGCGTATCACCTCGCCTTCGGACTATATGAAGGTTATCCGTGAGGGCAGGATAACAGGGCTTCTGGACAGACCGGACAGAAGGTAACGAAAAACTATTATTAGGTCACCTCTAAAAACCACCGGCTAAAGCCTTAGCACCTCATCTGCAAGCAGATGAGGCACTATGGTTTTTAGATGCGACCATTATATAAAGATCGCAGGATACATTATTTAACGTATCCTGCGATCTTTTAGTATCAAATGCAATAGTCGTAGAAGGTATTATCATCGTTTTTCGGATGCTTATCAAGGATATCCTGCAGAGTCACGCTGTCAAGATAATCTGTAATGGTCTTGTATAGTCCCTGCCATACATCAAGGGTCATGCATGAAGCTGCACGGGGACATTCGTTTTTGTCAAATTCAAGACAGGGAATGGGTGCCAGACTGCCCTCCGTTACCCGGAGTATCTCGCCTACAGTGTATTGGTCGGGAGACTTTGCAAGCTGATAGCCGCCCTGATAGCCTCGGTTTGTTTTAAGCAGACCCGATCTGTTCATAAGCGGAACTATCTGTTCAAGATACTTTTTTGAAATGTTCTGCCTCACAGCAATATCCTTAAGTGCTGTGTATCCGCCGTCGCTGTTCATTGCAAGGTCAAGCATCATTCTCAGGGCGTATCTGCCTTTTGTGGATATTTTCATGAGTATCATCCTTTCCATAGCGTTATATATGGTGTATCGCGTTGTCTTTGGTAAAAACCGCTTCTTCATATGGTTCACTGACGGCTTTGTGCCGCCGTGTGATATCCGTACAGAGTGAGGGAGAACAATATCGGCTTATGCTGATATTATACAATAGTTGCTATAGGTTTTCAAGGCTTTGCGAAACATATTTTATTATCAAAATATGTACAATGTGTAAAAAAATACAAACCCCTTGATTTTTTGTTAAAGAGGCTATATAATGTAATTAGCACTCAAAGAGAGTGAGTGCTAACACTTGCGACAAGTTAGTGCTAAAACAATCATGCAGACACCCGTCTGCTTACAAATTAAGAAGGATGTGTTCATAATGGCTGAAACAAAACAGTTCAAGGCTGAATCCAAGCGTCTGCTTGACATGATGATCAACTCTATCTATACACATAAGGAGATCTTCCTCCGTGAGCTTATCTCCAATGCCAGCGATGCTATTGACAAGCTGTATTTCAAGTCTCTCACTGATGACAAGGTTGGCATCGGCAGGGATGAATTTGCTGTAAATATCGTTGCCGATAAGGATAACGGCACACTTACCATTACTGATAACGGCATAGGTATGACTGCCGAGGAGCTTGAAAATAACCTGGGTATCATTGCAAACAGCGGTTCCTTCAAGTTCAAGAACGAGAACGGCAAGGCTGACGATGTTGATATTATCGGTCAGTTCGGTGTAGGCTTCTATTCGGCATTTATGGTTGCCAAGGAGGTCAAGGTAAAGACTAAGGCTTACGGTTCCGATAAGGCGTATCTGTGGACATCCTGCGGCGTTGACGGCTACACTGTAGAGGAATGCGAAAAGGATTCGGTAGGAACTGAGATAACACTTATCATGAAGGATGATACCGAGGACGAGAACTTCTCCGAGTTCCTGGATACTTATAGAATAAAGGAGCTTGTCAAGAAGTATTCCGATTACATCCGCTTCCCTATCAGGATGGATGTTGAGCATGAGGAAAGAAAGGCTGACGCCGACAAGGATGATTATTCAGAGAATGCATACGAAAAGAAGATCGTAAACGAAACTCTTAACAGCATGGTACCTCTCTGGAGAAAGAACAAGAATGAGCTTAAGGCGGAGGATTACAACAGCTTCTATAAGGAGAAGTTCTACGATTACAGTGACCCCGCAAAGTACATTCACTCCAAGACAGAGGGTCTTGCTACCTATGATGCACTGCTTTTTATCCCATCAAGAGCACCCTTCAATTATTATTCCAAGGATTATGAAAAGGGCCTCCAGCTGTATTCCAGCGGTGTTCTCATCATGGACAAGTGCGGTGATCTTCTTCCCGATTACTATTCCTTTGTAAAGGGACTTGTTGACTCCGCCGATCTTTCACTGAATATCTCCCGTGAGATGCTTCAGCACGACAGACAGCTCAAGACCATCGCAAAGTCTATTGAAAAGACTATCCACAGCGAGCTTAAGAAGATGCTCAAAAATGAGCGTGAGAAGTACGAGGAGTTCTGGAAGAATTTCGGACTCCAGCTCAAGTTCGGAATTTACGATAACTACGGTCAGAACAAGGACGCAGTTGAGGATCTGGTAATGTTCGTATCCTCCTTTGAGAAGAAGCTTGTCACACTTGACGAGTACGTTTCCAGAATGAAGGAAGATCAGAAGTACATCTACTATGCATCCGGTGACAGCGTTGAGAAGATAGAGGCACTTCCTCAGACAGAGCTGCTCCGTGACAAGGGCTACGAGATACTTTATCTTACAGACAATGTTGATGAATTTGCTGTAAAGGTGCTTATGCGTCACGGCGAGAAGCCTTTCAAGAGTGTTTCCGAGGGCGGACTTGACATTGAGACCGATGCAGAAAAGGAAGAAACAAAGAAGCTCTCCGAGGAGAACAAGGATATGCTTGACTACATCAAGGATGCCCTGGACGGCAAGATCAAATCAGCTAAGATCTCCGAGAAGCTGAAATCACATCCCTGCTGCCTCTCCAACGAGGGACAGATCTCCCTTGAAATGGAAAAGGTGCTGAATCAGAATCCTCAGAATGAAAAGGTCACTGCGGAAAAGGTTCTGGAGCTTAATCCCGAGCATCAGATATTTGCTACACTTAAAAACCTGTATTCGTCCGACAAGGATAAGCTCAAGGATTACGCATCCATCCTTTACGATCAGGCACTGCTTATTGAGGGCATGCCCATTGATGACCCTGTAGGATTCTCCAACAAGGTATGTGCACTTATGTCCGACAAGGCATAATTCTTATTAATGCATTTATTTATAAAGCCGCTCGTCTTATTCTACCGACGAGCGGCTTTATGTCTCCCCTTTGGAATAGCAGTATCTGTAAGCGTACCGCATATCATGAATGCAAGTGTCAGGGGGAGAGTGAAATTCGTTCTGCTGCGGAGAATGAACATTGCTGCTGCGGCTGCTCCGAAGATAATATCCGTTACCCGGAGGATATGTTCTGCGGAGGCTCCTCCGTCAGAGGCAAATCTGCACGCAAGGGCAATAAGCATTCTGCCGCCGTCAAGGGATGAGAGGGGAAGCAGAGAAAATACAGCCATGGACAGACTCACATAGCCTATGACCGGAGCTCCCAGATAAAATGCTCCTGCCGCAAGCGTTATGTTCGCTGCAGGACCTGCAGCAAGAACTGCAAGCTCACATCTGAGGCTGCGTAACGAAAGATTCTCCCGAGGAGCGATACATATCCCGCCGCCATAAAAACGCACTGTTCTCACATGCATCCCGAACAGCTTCATGGCGGCAAGATGACCGCATTCATGGATAAGACACACTGCTATTATCTTAAGCGGGAGAATGCTGCCGTCAAGGAGCAGCAGGGATGTGACCGCAAAGAAACCAAAACATAACTGTATTTTTATCCCATGGAATTTAATTTCAAACATAATAATTTCTGCATTTGTGACTAATATTAATAGTATCGGCTGTAATTTTTGGATAATATAATTAAAAATATGACCTGACCTGCCGGATTTATGCTTGTGCAATATGATGATATGGTTACAAAAAGGTTACCAAAATCAAAGAAGGTTACAAAAAAGTTACTGCAAAGCACCTGAAATCCGCTTTTTATAGGGGCTGTCAAATGATTTTTGTATATATTAACATCAGAAACGTCAAATCAAAACGTAAAATCCGTCAATATTAATAGCTAAAAATGCTTTTAATTTATAAATGTTTGTGGTATAATAATTAATGCAAAAAAGGACACTGCCGCAATATTTCCGATTCCCGGACCGATGATCACGCTATTATTCCCGGGTGTTCGGATAAAACAGTTATTGGGCGGTTTTTTCTGCGGGCATATCCGCAGTTTTTACAGGAGAATTTGATTTGGATAGATTTGTGATAAAGGGCGGCCGCCGCCTTACAGGTGAGGTAACCATCAGCGGAGCTAAAAATGCCGTTGTTGCTATTATCCCCGCAGTAATACTGGCTGATGGTCCCTGTATACTTGAAAATATCCCTCAGATAAGTGATGTTTCCATATCTCTGCGTATCCTTTACGAGATGGGTGCGGATGTCAGGATGCTGACTCCCAATTCTGTCCGTATTGATGCGACCTCAATAAAGGACCCTGTTGTTCCTTATGAGCTTGCAAGACATATGAGAGCGTCCTATTACTTCCTCGGCACGCTGCTGGGCAAGTTCGGCAGAGCAAGAGTGTCAATGCCCGGAGGCTGCTATCTCGGAGACAGACCTATAGATCAGCATCTGAAAGCATTTTCCGCTCTCGGTGCAGCTCATACCCTGGAGAACGGCATGATAGATATATGTGCCGACAGGCTTATCGGCTCACAGATATATTTTGATATGGTAACTGTTGGCGGTACTATCAATGCAATGCTTGCTGCTGTAAAAGCAATGGGCATGACTGTTATTGAGAATGCTGCAAAGGAGCCTCACATCGTTGACCTTGCAAACTTCCTTAACTCTATGGGTGCGGATATCATGGGTGCAGGTACCGATGTTATCAAGATCAGGGGCGTAAAGAGCCTTAAGGGTGCCACATATGCTATTATCCCCGATCAGATCGAGGCAGGAACATATATGGTAGCTGCCGCAGCTACACGAGGAAACGTGCTTATCAAGAATGTTATCCCCAAGCATCTGGAGTCTATCACCCAGAAGCTGCTTAAAATAGGAGTGAATGTTGAGGAATTTGACGACAGCGTTCGTATTTCCGTTGACGGTCCTCTGGTAAAGACAAGCGTGAAAACAATGCCTCATCCCGGTTTTCCCACAGATATGCAGCCTCAGATATCTACGCTGCTGTGTCTTGCAGAGGGTACAAGCATTGTGACCGATGAAATTTTCAACAATCGCTTCAGATATGTTGACGAGCTCCGCAGAATGGGTGCCAATATCTCAGTTGACGGTAAGGTCGCTGTCATAGAGGGTGTTGGCGGATTTATGGGTGCTCCCGTTACCGCTCCCGATCTGAGAGCAGGTGCGGCACTTATTATAGCAGGTCTTGCCGCAAACGGTGTGACAGAGATAGATGATATTTACCACATTGAACGTGGATATGAAAATATCGAAGAAAAGCTCAAAGCTCTCGGTGCGGATATTTCCAGAAAATCAGTTCCGGGCAACACAGTTCGCAGCAAGGTTGCACTCTGAGAAGATATCCCTCTTTCAGAGAATTTGTCCCTGCGACACATCTGCACGGCAGAAATTGTAACCAAAACGGGACGACCGACGCATCAGCGATCAGCCGTCCTATTATTTTAGAGGAAAATATGAAAAAAGCTGCTCCGATACTGTCCGCAGCTGTCATGGCATTATCCGGTACGCTGTGCTCCTGCTCAGAGGCAGAAAAGCCTCATACAGTTTCGTTTTTTGCTATGGATACATATATGACGGCATCTGTTTACGGTAATAAGTCGGATGCGGATAATGTAAGAGAGACGGTGCTGAGGCTTGAAAAGCTCCTCAGCGTTACCGACAGCAAAAGCGAGATATATGCAGCAAATCATGCTATGGGCAGGGAGACCCTGTTGTCCCCGGAGACATATGAAGCTGTCTCTTTTGCTGAGAAAATGTCTGTCCGTACAGGGGGAGCATTGGACATCACGGTTTATCCCATTGTCAGAGAATGGGGCTTCACTGCCGATGAATACCATGTTCCCGATGAGGATACCATATCGGAGCTTATGACACACACGGGACGGGATAAGCTCACACTGACCGACAGCGGTATCATTCTTGCTGAGGGGACTGAGATCGACTTAGGCTCAATAGGCAAGGGATATGCGGCTGATATCGTCACAGCGGAGCTGACTGCTTCGGGAGTCACCTCTGCAATGCTGGATTTCGGCGGGAACATACAGGTCATAGGCAGCAAGCCTGACGGAAGTCCCTGGAAGATCGGTGTAAGAGACCCTTTCGGTGATGAGCTTGCGGGCACTGTTACAGTTACTGACAGCTCCGTGGTCACATCGGGAGGCTATGAACGCTGCTTTGAGGTCGATGGGCACAGGTATTCACACATCATAGACCCCTCTGACGGCTACCCCGCGGAAAGCGGAATAGCATCGGTAACTGTAATAGGTGATTCGGGAATGCTATGCGATGCATTATCAACAGCCATTTACGTTATGGGACCGGAACGTGCATCCGAGCTTCGGAGATGCAGTGATGATTTTGAAGCGGTCATCATTCTGAATGATGGCAGATTGCTCATTACGGAGGGACTTGAAGATATTTTTGTTCCGTCGGATAATTATTCCGATGTTAGTGTGATCCCTGAATAAAAACGTGTTATTCTTCCCGTAAAAGGGGAGTTTACCAAATAATTTCAATGGAAAGAGGTTATTATTATGACATACGAAGAGATTTTCAGTCAGGCAAAGGCAGCCTTCACAGACAAGGATACAAGCGGCTTCAAGGGTGAGTTTGCTATCCAGGTAAACATAGTGGGCGAAGGTCAGGGTGCATTTTATATTGCATTCAAGAACAACTATTTAGACGTTCAGCCTTATGAGTACTATGACAGAGACGCTATCCTTTCCGCAACAGCAGAGGATTTTCTTAAGATCTCTGAGGGCACTCTTGATGCAGTTGCAGCATACACAACGGGCAGACTGAGAGTTGATGGA
Organism: Huintestinicola sp.; assembly: GCA_051882495.1. Taxonomy (GTDB): domain Bacteria; phylum Bacillota; class Clostridia; order Oscillospirales; family Ruminococcaceae; genus Huintestinicola. The sequence continues at coordinate 46,927 of JBJERX010000059.1, forward strand.
AGTATAGATAAGGCTCTTGAACTTCAGAAGCTTATTCAGGTTATGTACAAGGCAGAAAAGGCAAAGAAGGAAGCAAAGCCGGCAAAGGCTCCTGCTAAGACATCCAAGAAGAAGTGATCCGATACATACAGTTTATTTGTAAGAACCTGTCTTCACAAGAAATGTGTGCGGATTTTCGAGCATAATTTTGTCTAAGACAAGGCAGAAACCCGCAGGCGGGCTGACCGACAGACCAGCCTGCCTGCGGGTTCGTTCCTAACTCTTCAAGCTTTGCACTTGCCTCGAATCCGATTTTTAAACTGTGTAAATGTCTAAAGATGTCACAACCGCTCTGTCATTATATCATAAAAATGTCGCTGTCAAGGTTAAAATGAATGTCGAAGACAACCTTGACAGCGACATTTTTTATGATTTTTAGCAATTAAGCGGATGTGCCGTCGTATTGTGTTGTAACTTGGGACACAATTCAAAAAATCACAACCCTTGCCCCTTTTGTCAGGCTATTTCTGTGTTCTGCTATAGTATATAGACAGGATATTCGTATTACTTTTCCCTGACATATTCCATAATATCATCATAAACCGCACGATAGCCGTCCTCGTTGATGTGCATACCCTCAATAGTGTACTCTGCCTTGAGTCTGCCCTGTTCATCCTTGAGATTGCGGTTTATATCTATGTAACGCTGACCATGCTTTTCGGCAAGCTTTTTCACTTCCGCATTGGCAGCGGTTATCTTTTCATTAGTGCGAATCCTCAGACATTCCTTCATTTCCTCGGCAGCAGCTTCGTAATTTACGGGATAATATGCCATAAGATATATTTTAACATCGTGAACCTTTTCTTCTATTTCCGAGATTATTTTTTCATAGCTGCTCATAAGGTCACTTATGGGAATGCTTGACCAGCTCAGATCGTTAGTGCCGATATTGATAAAAACCTTGGCAGGCTGCAGATCAATAGCACACACGTCAATGACTTCAAGCAGCTCATGGGAGAGAAATCCGCCTACCCCACGATTGTAGATCTCTGTATCGTCACCGTGTTCTTTAAGCAGCTTGTTTATCGGAAACATTTCCATAAGTGACGAACCGGTAAACACTATCTGACCTTTCTTGGCTGATATATTTTCCTTTTTGTAACGCTCGATCTTTATTTCCTTATCGTTCATTTTTTTACCTCCGTATTGAAAAAATATTGTCTACATGATATAATCAATATGATGATCCATAGATTATAACTTATATGAGAGCAGGGGGATATATATGGAGCTTTTGCAGATAAAATATTTCCGGATCATAGCCGAAACCGAAAATATATCAAAGGCAGCGGAGCAGCTTTTCATTGCTCAGCCGTCACTGAGTCAGACTTTAAAGCGGCTTGAAGATGAGCTTGGTGTTCCTCTTTTTGACAGGAAAGGAAAAAAGATAACTCTTAACAAAGCAGGCAGGATATTTCTGAAATATTGTGATGAAATAACCGCATCTGTCGAAAATGCACGCCTTGAGCTTGATGAATTGAAGGACTCGGAGATAACCGATGTAAATATTGAGGTGCGTTCGGCTTCGCTGCTTATTCCGAATATTATCAAGAAGATCAGAGAAAAAGACAGCCGAATTATGCCTCATATTTTCCAAAGCAGCTGTAATGACAGCGACCTGAAAATATATTCTGATATTTCAGAACGAAGCGGCTTATCGGAGCTTCTTATGCGAGAGCCTATGGGCGTTGTGATGCCCGAAACTCACCCTCTCGCCGAGAGAGCCGAAATATATCGGAAGGACATTGAGCAGCTCCCATTTATAAGTCTAAGCACCGAATGCAGTCTATATAAGATTATATCACACTTTTGCGAAAATGCAAATTTCCAACCGAGTATTTCGACCTATGTGGATTCTCCTGCATTGATGCGTGAACTGCTGAAAATGGAGCTTGGTGCAGCTTTTGTTCCCGAATATACTTGGTCAGATTTTTTCAGCGACGGTCTGATATTCAGGTATGTTTCCGATATGCCAATGGAGCGTTTCGTTCATCTTTCAGCTAATGAGAACAAATATGCGTCGGAAGCTGTAAAAAAATGCCGTTATATTATTATGGAATATTTTGAAGAATATGCCGGGAAATTTCAATAACAACCGGCATTGTTATAATGGACAGCAAGGTGCTGAGAACTATCTCACGGACTGCTCTTTTGTAATTTCCGCCGTGTATCTGTGCATAAACAGCCACATTAGAACCAACGGGTGCTGCTGCAAGAATGAGTACGGTCAGCCTCAGCGTATTATCGTCCAAAGGCAGTACAGCAAGCAAGATCGCTGTAAGGAGAGGGATAACAAGCAGTCTTACTGCGGAAACCTTATATCCGGATTTATCGGTAAAAAGCTCCCTGAATGATATTTGTGCAAGATAAAAGCCAACAGTAAGCATTGCAATAGGTGCGTTCATCTGTGAGAGTGTTCCGAGAATATCGGATATGAAAACCGGCAGCTTAACGGGCAGGAAGAATATGATCACACCTATGACAAAGCTGATTATTACCGGGTTCAACAGTATTTTTTTTACGGATACAGCTGACTTGTTTCCTGTTATGAGATAAACTCCGTATGTCCATTGGAGATTGTTCAGAATTGCCACAAATGCAGCTGCATAATATACTGCTTCCGACCCTATGACCGAAGAAATAAGAGGTATTCCCATAAATCCCGCATTGGAAAAAGCGGCTCCGAAGCCTTCTATCGGCATCTTTCCGCCAAAAAACGCTCTTGACAATATCACCGATAACACAAGTGCTGCTGCAGACGCAAGAAATGATATAAGCAATCCCGCAGCTTTTTCAAGAGAAAATTCCATATTGTATGAATTAACAATTGCAGCCGGCAGGATAATGTATATAAGAAGCTTTGCTATTTCCTTTGCACCCTCATCTGTGACAATACGTTTTTTATACAGTATAAATCCGGGTATCATATACGCAATCATAACGGCTATGCGGTTCAGAATTATCAAGGACATTTCCTCATCTCCCTATAATTATAATACCATCATATTTATATTTCGGGAAATATTTATATTGTATATGCATATAGGTATCGACCTATGCTCATGCCCCGGAAAAGATGGGCATCTTATACTAATTCTAAATCAACCTATAGACAAATCCTCGGATATAATAAACCAATTCTGCGTCAAGCTCACTTGTCCGGGCTGCAAACAGAACAAATAAGAACCGCAGATTAAAGAGCAAAACAATCCCAAAAAATGCTAAAAT
>JBJERX010000060.1:0-14497 GCA_051882495.1 Huintestinicola sp.
GACTTGGATTATTCTATCTGTCGGCTTTGTCTATAGAACGATTTGGAATTAGTATTAGAACCTGTCTTCACAAGAAATGTGTGCGGATTTTTAAGCATAACTTTTTCTAATGCCGTCAAATATACCCAATTCGAAATTGTGACGCTTTCGGCGGAAACACCCGTAATCACAGGATATTTACGGTCAGAAATGCAGATATTACGTTGCTTAAGAAATGAGCATCACCGATGAATGTGATGCTCATTTCATTATGATATATATCCCATAATTGTTTTCATAAAGCAAATAAGCTATGCTTTATACAATAAAATGATTGACCTCTTGACGAAGCTGTATAGACTGCGTATTTAGTTCCTGACAGGAAGCTGCGATCTCCTGTGCAGTTGCACTGGTTTGCTGAACAACTTCGGAAATCTCACTGATACCGCTTGTGATCTGCCTGATAGACGTTGACTGAACGTTGGCAGCTGCGGAGATCTCGATTATCATCCTCTTTGTTCGGTCAAATATCTCCACAACCGAATCAAGTGACTCCGCATTTTTCTCTACTATGCCGGAGCCTTCGGAAACTGCCATGACCGCAGCAGAAATAAGCTGAGATGTACTTTTTACTGCTTCGGCGGATTTTTCGGCAAGATTTCTTACCTCATCGGCAACGACTGCAAATCCCTTGCCTGCATCCCCGGCTCTTGCTGCTTCAACAGCTGCATTTAAAGCCAGGATATTTGTCTGAAATGCAATATCGTCAATGGTCTTGATTATCCTTTCGATCTCATTTGACTGACGGGAAATATTGTTCATTGCCACAATCATCTGATCCATATATTTATGCTGTTCCTCAAGAACTGAAGAACCGTTGTCAGCAAGTTCCATTGCATTATCTGCATTATTAGCTGTTTCATTAACTTTATCTGATATTTCATTCAGAGAAGCAGAAAGCTCCTCAATAGCTGCAGCCTGTCTGGTAGTTCCTGCAGCAAGCATATCCGAGCCTTTAGCTGACTCAGACGCATCAGCATACACATTATCCGATGTACGGTTAATCCCGGAAATGATATCTCTCATCTGACTTCCTATAAGCTCAGCCGACCTGCTCAGCTCAATAAAATCTCCGCAGTAATCTGCGGAAGGATGAACTGTGAAATCCCCCTCAGCCATTGCACCGAGCACTCTTGACAGATCCTGTATATATCCTGAAAGAGTCTCCTTCATATTCTCTATCGAAACGAGGAGCTCGCCGACCTCGTCCTTGCTGTGTTTTACATTGCTGATCTTATATCCGAGATTTCCTTTATTCATTTCGGCAGTCATTTCTCCGATATGTACAACAGGAGTAAGTATTTTCTTCTTAATGATTATGTAGCATATTACAACACTGATAAGAGTAATAATAACTGCCATAACAGCTCCCACTGTTATCATAACTGCAATTTTACTGTTAAGTATTGTATTGACAGCCTCCGTATCATAACCTCCGAAATACGCTCCCACTATCTTACCGCTGTGATCAGTCAGCGGTTCATAGCAAACAACATAATTCCTGCCGCTTATTTCGGCACTGCCAATATAAGATTCGCCATTAACAAGAACCCTTTCTGCAATTTCCTCTGCCATTTCAGTTCCTGTAAAACGAGTTCCGTCATCGTTAAGAATTGTGGTGGCATATCTTATATTATCTCTGAAAACAGTAAATTGTCCGCCTGTTTTTTCACGAATGGGGTCGAGATATTCATACGCACAAAGATCATATCCTATTATATACGAACCTGCTCCGGAAATATCCTTTGAATAACAGATGTACATTCTTTCGCCGTCAGAATTCAGTCCGTCGCTTATATCGGCTGTCAGTGCACTCTGCGGAAAATTATCCGAATTCCATATGATCTTACCGTCTTCACCGGAGAAAGCAGCAAAAGAGCTTTCATCTGACGAATATGCTTCGTAAATCATTTTAAGTTTCTCTCTGTCACCTGACTGCAAGGATGGTGTAAGGTTTGCATCTCTGCCGACAGTCTCGAAAAGATATTCGGCTTCAACGTCAAGTTCATTATAATCGCTCTTTAAAATACTGACAAAGGAGCGTGCTTCCTCTTGCAGAATACTGTCTCCGAAAGTACTTAATGAACGATATGCAGAATATATCTGCGTTACCATAAGTATAAGTACGGTCGTAAGGATAACTGCTAAAATATACTTGCCGATCTTTGAAATTTTACCCATAAAAGACACCCCTTATTTGACATTCACTTTCCCATACATAAGCGACGGACATTATTTTGAACAATTACTATTTTAATAAATCGTAACGATCCGCACTGTCAATAACAATAGCTGAAAATGAAATTTTCCCTTTTATCGCAATACTTATTTAGCCTTCACTGTGATGAATTTAACAAAATAAACCCTGATGCAGTCATTTCTGCAGCTCCTTCCCGCAAGCAATAATTTATGCAAAAAAATGCTCAGTGAATAAAGAAAAACCGCTCAATTCACGATTACTGCTTGAATGATAATATGGTGTTTTCTTTATTACGGAGCATCGTCGCTTCAAATATTATATTACCATTAACATTATACCGCAGAGTAATACAGCTGTCAATAATTATTTTTCCTTTTTTTGTAAATAAATATTGAAACGTGTCTAATAGAGAATATTTTTATATTTCTTTCCCGAAATATCGGCAGTATATTTAAAAACATATTTTCTCTAAAATAGCAACACTTTAATGTGAACAGGCTCCAAACACCATTTTTAATTTGAAATAAATCAAGATGACGACCTAGTAACTGTTGAAAACAATTTTATATTGGATTTCGTTGATTTGTTTCTGTATTTAATTGGCGATCAGTATTAAATATACATCATTTGACAAATTATATAAAAACATCTTTACAAAAAAAAAATACTATAGTATAATCAAAATAGAATAATCAAGAAAGGGGCTATTTATGAAAACGAGTAATCTGCCCGAGGAAAACCTTCGCCGCTGCAACAAGCTGTTGAGAAATACGCAGTGGTTTATGTCTTTCAGCATTCTTTTCATCGAGATCGTAACGAATACTGTACTCTATAAAACCGGTGATCCGAGATACTCCGATGAAAATGTGGGGTATATGTTTTTTCGATATCTTATCGTAACAACGATGATCAATTTCTGTGCACTTTTTTTGAGCAGAATTGCGATAAAGCTTTTTAAGCTGAACATTTACACCGAAAGGTACGCACTTATGGCAGGACTTATGACAATAATGGCCGATGTGTGTTTCTCGCATTACGACTTTTTCATTGTGTTCTGCTCGTTCATTGCACCTATAATAATTGCCGCACTTTACGAAAACCGCCGTTTTTTCATCGCTGTGAGCATATTCAGCTATGTAGGAATGGCACCCGGACTGGTTGAAAAGCTGCTTGACCCGAATTTCGGACTTTCGGTGATACCAGAAACCGTGCTTACGGTACTGATAATCGCGTCCTTTTGTATACTTGGCTGGTTTACCACAAAATACCTTTCAAATCGCAGTGCTGCACTTGCCGATGCTATTGAGGAAGCGGAGGCTGCGAACATTTCAAAGAGCAACTTCCTTGCGAATATGAGTCACGAGATCCGCACACCGATGAATGCGATCGTGGGAATGACCGAGCTTATTCTGCGTGAGCATGACATAAGTGAAAGTGTGCAGGAAAACTGCTTCAACATACAAAATTCAGGTCGGAGCCTGTTGTCGATAATCAACGACATTTTGGATTTCTCGAAAATCGAGTCGGGAAAAATGGAGCTGATCGAGGAGAATTTCAACATTGCATCCACACTCAACGATGTGCTGAATATGGCAATAACGCGAAAGAGCGACAAAAATCTGGAGATCATCGTTCACGCCGATCCCGATATCCCATGCGGGCTGATCGGCGATGAGATCCGCATACGCCAGGTTATCATAAACCTCGTCACAAATGCGATCAAATACACGCACGAGGGATGCGTTTCAATAAGAGTTTCGCAAACGAAGCAGAAATATGGGATAAATCTCTCGGTTTCGGTTTCTGACACGGGTATCGGCATTACCGAGGAGAATCTTGAGAAACTGTTTTCGAGCTTCCAGCAGGTTGACACGAAGAAAAACCGTGCTGTTGAGGGAACCGGCTTGGGTCTCGCGATATCAAAAAAGCTGATATCGCAGATGGGCGGTTTCATAAACGTGACGAGCGAGTATGGAAAGGGCTCGGAATTTCAGTTTGTAATACCGCTTAAAGTAAGCGATGCGAAGCCGTTTGTGACCATTGCCGATGCCGATAAGTTCCACGCAGCAGGCTATATTGATTTCAAAAAATACTCGGATCCGAGAATCGCCGAAGAATACCGTTTGCTGATCAGCGAGCTGTCACAGACGCTGCACACGGACATCAAGGTGTACGAAACCATGGACGAGCTGATGGAAGCGGCGAAACAAAACAAGTTCACGCACTTTTTCACGCCGCGGGAGCACTACATCGAATATTCGGATTTCTTTTCAAGCCGGGTAAAAAACTCCGAGGTAATTGTCGTGCAGGATAGATTGAATGCGATCGAAATGCCTAATGGTGTGAAATGTATGTACAAGCCGTTTTACGTATTGTCGGTCGGTGCGATTTTCAACCACGAAAACGTCGTGACCAATCTTGGTGAACAGAGATCCTTGACAACACATTTCTCTGCATCGAAAGCACGCATACTCATAGTCGATGACAATCCCATTAATCTAAAAGTTGCCGTGGGACTTATGCGGCCTTATCATATGCAGGTAATAACTGCCGACAGTGCAAAAGCAGCGTTTTCACTGCTGCGTTCGAAGGACTTTCACCTTGTCTTTATGGATCATATGATGCCTGAAATCGATGGCGTTGAGGCAACGCAGATCATACGTGCGACAGATGGAGACTATTACAAGAATTTGCCGATAATTGCACTCACAGCAAATGCAGTGAGCGGTGTGCGTGAAACGTTTTTGGAAGCAGGAATGAATGACTTTATCGCAAAACCGATTGAACTTTCGGCACTTGACAGAGTGTTGAGAACATGGCTGCCGAAGGAACTGATAAAAGCTCCGACTGAGGACAAGTTCAGTGCCGATAAAAAGCATAAAACCGCTCCGCATCCCGATAAAACTCCTGCACTTTTTGATGCGGATACGGGAATTTTCTACACGGGTGGCGACGTGGAAGCGTACCTTGAGATCCTTGAAGTATACGTCGATAAAGCCAAAGAGAAACAGAATTACATACAGAAATTGTTTGAGGAAAAATCCTGGAAAAATTATGTTATAGAAGTACATGCACTGAAAAGCACATCTCTTACGATCGGCTCAAAGCCGCTCTCCGAGCTTGCGAAAGAGCTTGAGCTCGCAGGAAAAAATAATAACTTCAGGCTGATTGAAGAGAAGCACGCTGAGATGATCGAACTTTACGAGAAGGTGGCACAAATCGGAAGCGAGTACATCGCTCAAAAAAAGCCCACGCCCACAAAAACGGAAGCTCCACTGGAAAATCTGACAGAGATCTCGATTGATGAGGTCGAAAGTTTTGTTCGTGAGATCAGATCGGCTTGCGAGAGTTTTGATGTTGATGCGGCGATTGAAGCATGCAAAAAAAGCTACGGAAAAAGCTGCGGTGGAATTGACCTTAAACCATTGTTTAACGCGGTTGAGGAGTTCGCTGAGGACTTCGAATACGAAGAAGCGGAACAGCAAATAGAAAAAATTCTTGAGGACTTGAAAGGCGGTGCGGGAAATGGGTGAACAAAAGGTGAAAATTGTTGCGGAGTGCGTGTGTGATCTGCCGGCAAATTGGCTAAAAGCACACAATGTTGACATCGTGTATTGTACGATCGAGACAGACCGCGGCGTGTTTTTCGACACACGCGAAATCACCTCCGACAACGTCATTTCATATATGCTGGCGGACGGTCAAAAAGCACATTCCTCTGCACCCGAGCCTGATCTTTACAAGGAAGCTTTCGAGAAAAACCTCGCGGAATATGACGAGGTGATTTTAGTTGCGATCAGCAGCGGAATTAGTCTTTCCTGTGAAAACGCTGCAAAAGCTGTCGAACAGCTTGGCGAAAACGGCAAACGAGTGTATGTTTTCGATTCCGGGCATCTGTCGTCAGGGCTTGGGCATCTCGTGATAAAGGCAGCGGAAATGGCTGAAAATGGACATTCGGCAGGCGAAATTCTCGCAGCTCTCAAGGCACTTAAAAATAAGGTTTCGACGAGCTTTATTACCGAAAGTGTGGATTATTTGTATAGAAATGGCAAGGTTTCTGAGAAGGTGAAAAAAATATGCTCAGCGTTCAACATTCATCCGATCCTGGTAATGAAAAAAGGTGAGCTTACACTGAAATCGGTTATGCACGGCGACTACCGGAAGGCGTGCAAACGCTACATCAAAAAAGCACTGTCAAACACAAAGTCGATCGATAAGAACACAGCTTTCATCACGCAGGCAGGCTGTAACACGAAGATGATAGAGTGGATAAAAGCCGAGGTCTCAAGGAACTGCGATTTTGAGAATCTGATCGTGACAAAGGCTTCGGCGACTATTTCGAGCAACTGCGGACCGAATTCCTTCGGGATATTTTTTATCGAAAAGTAATACCGAACAGTTACATTGTACAATACCTGTTCTGTTACTGTCATTTACAAAAGCACTCATAATGACCCTTGCCCAATTTCGCATTATACGGCATGGTATTAGTCTTGGTTTGCAGGGCTGAGTTTTGATAAATTCGTTTATATTATAAAAAACGCCAAATTTACATATATTTTGCAATTTCTTGACAAAGAGCTTGCAATGTGATATACTAATGTTATATAAAGGAAAAAGCATAGGCAATGAAATAATATAGTAAAATGGTGATAAATATGAAAAGTATCAGGACAAGGTTTATTCTGTTTTTTTCAATTATTTGCGTTGGATGCTTAACAGTGGCAATGTTTTTTGTATCCTTTGTGGCAAACAAAAGTTTTACTCAGTGCAACGATCAGCTTAAGGAACAAAATGCGGAGTATTATGCTTCAATGATCAACGCTTGGCTGGAGCATGAAACAGCAATCATCGAAAACGGCTGTACATATATTGAAGCTATGAAACTGGAAGACGATAAGCTGATTTCCGATTTCCTTTTGGCAGAAACCTCGGCAGCAGAAAATGCAAGCGATATTTATGTTGGATTTGAAGATAAAAGCTTTATCGACGGAACAGGATGGATCCCTGATGCGGATTGGGACTGCACTCAGCGTTCTTGGTATACAAATGCGGAAAAATCGAAAGAAAAGGTATATGGAGATCCGTATGTCGATGTTATCTCAGGTAATATGGTCATCGGAGTGTCAAAGAGTTTTACATGCAGCAATGGCAAACGTGGCGTTATTGGAATGGACTTGAATTTGCAGGTGCTGTTTCAGATGATGGATGACGTGGTGGATACCACAGATGGAAGCTACGCATTTCTGATCAACAGCGAGGGATCGATCTTAACACATCCGAATCAATCGTTTGTGACCGGCACAGACAACCTGCTTTCAATATCTGAGGTCATTGATGGCAGCTATGTAAAGGGTCTTGAGAATAATACTGCTATCATAGATTATGACGGAGAAGAAAAATATTTAAAGGAAGCATCCGTATCGGAAAACGGATGGCGTGTAGTATTAGCTATACCTTCATCAGTCTTTAACTCTGCTCTGGACAGCCTGATGAATACATTTCTTATCATTGTCTGTGTAGCTGCAGTGTTATCTGCTGTGATCGTTGCACTATACAGCACCGGTATTACAAGACCTATCATTCTGATGCAGAAGGAAATTGAACAGCTTAAAGAACTGCGTGTTAGTACACAGTCAGTCAAAAAGCCGCATGCTAGAAAAGATGAACTGGGCAGAATGGACGCAGCTATCAGCGAATTGCGTACAACACTTAATGATATGGCACACAAGCTGTGTGACGCTTCATCTGTCTTGATGAAGCAGTTTGATAACGTGCATCATTCCGTGGATAATTCTGCCGAAAATGTTTACAGCATCAAGGACACTTTAAATCAGGTCGTAATTGCAATTGATGATGAGGCACATCAGACGCAGACGGCAAGTTTGAATATGAATGATTTTGCCAATGATCTGAATCATGTCGTTGAAAGCATAGAAAGAATGAATGCTGCGTCCGGCAATACTGTTAAGCAAAGCGAAGAGGGTATGGTCTCGATCCGGCAGCTTGCAGACTGTATCAGTGAAAACCGTGAACTGCAGGATGGTGCATATGCGACCGTCAATAGTCTGGCAGCTAAGTCATTATCTATCGATGAGATCAGCAAAGCTATTGAACAGATTGCTTTCCAAACTTCTTTGCTTTCGCTGAATGCGTCTATAGAAGCAGCAAGAGCCGGCAATGCCGGAAGAGGTTTTTCCGTAGTTGCGATGGAGATCAGAACGCTCTCAAACGAAACAGGAGAAGCAACTCAGAAGATCACTGAAATCATTTCCGCTATCCAGCAGGAGATCAAAAGCGTCAGTCAGCAGATGGATCATATTCAGCAAAATACCGGAAAATGTATCGAAGCAATGGACAAAACCGAAGCTATATTCCGGGATATCAACATGAATATTACAAATGTTGGTTCAGATATACACAATCTTGAGATCTCGGTTGAAGGACTTAATCAAAACAAAGAAAACATTGTAAATAAGCTTTCCGGTATCTCCAGCGAGGCAGAAGAACTTTCCGGAGCTAGTCAGGATATATTTGAAAAAATGGAAAGCCAGAATACAGAAATAAAGAATATTAGCATAGCAATGCAGGAGCTGTCACAAGTAATTGACAAGCTTAACGAAGTTATTGGACACTTCCAACTGTAAAATTTTGGGGTATATCCAAAATGTGGCTGCTTTTCTTCATCTTCACCGGATATTCCTAAAGCGGATAAACCTCGGGAGTTTGAGGGAAGAGCCCTCAACAGCCGTCAGGCTGCAAACCTGTCCTCAAAGATATTGACAATATCACAAATACAATATTCTCCTCTGAAGCTATGAAATCACTTTGTGATTACTACGCATACATATTAAACTATGATTTTTACGACTTGTGCCTATCCCTCCACCGCCTATTATCACGGCTTCATCGGTACTGTGGCACTACCCTCACAGTTGTAGGTGGTATCCGATGGCGGGATAATAATAAACAGTGCTGTGTATTCGTCGCCCACTTCTTCAAGGTGGATATTATCAGTACAGGTCAGATTCCTCACATCGGGGAGCTTGAAATATTGCAGTTTTGTAGTTGTACTTATGAGAATACTCTGCATAGTTTTGCCCGCTGCCTGTTTGAACTCGTCGTAATACTGCACCGATAATGCTTTCGGATCTGCTTCTTTTCGCTGGTCGAATATGAGGTCAAGTTCGGATTTTTCCTCTTCCTTACTCTCCACCACTTTTGCCTTGTGGATAAGGTCAAGCAAGTAGCCCAGGAACATAACTATCGGCATTGCTATCACACAGCCTGCGGTGAAAGCATAAAAATACGGTGAAATTTTCTTTTCGGGGACACCCATATTAGCCATATTTCATCGCTCCTGTCCCTTACTTTTGATGTTCTCGATGACCTTGCTGCCGCCTTCCTTGACCCTTTCAAGGAGCTTGTTTTTGGCATTCCCTATTAGTCCCATAAGATGCTGCTGTTCGGGGTGCAGCACTTCATGCTCCGATTTTTCAAAGGACTTCTGAATATCCCCTATGGTCTTTTCGGGAATATCCATAGCTTTCAGCTTTTCGGTATCAAGCTTATCTCTCGGCATCATTTCGGATTTTCCGTCATGACTTATCTCAACATACTTGCTTGTGAGCTGAGAAATTGTCACATCATCACCGATAGTTTTCGGCTCGGCGGTTTTCACAATTTCATCTGCAATGAGAGTTTTCATAACAACCGCTGCGGAAATATCGTCCACAAGTCCGAATTTGTCATGCAAAGCCTTTTCCACATCAGCAAGAGAGCTGTCCTTGTCAACGGACATATATTTATATGCGTCCTCGCTCTCACGAATAAGCATTATGCCCTCATTTGTTTTGCGGTAACCGCAGTCCCGAAGCTCTGCATTTGTGGTCTGAAATGGAGTTACCTTTTCGGCAGACAGTGCCTTTACCTGTTCGGGTTCTTTTATGTCACCCTCACGATAGCTTCTTACTACTTTATCCGCAATTTCCTTTGCAGACATTTCGGAATATCCCATCTGGGAAAGAGCTGCCTGAACCTCTTTAAGCGGCATAATCGGGAGAACGGCAAAACAGTTTTCATTCTTATCCATAACGCAGCACTTTGAGCCTGTGTCCTTCGGTATCTCTCCCGATAAGCACGTTTTTCCGACTATCGCCTGTGAAAGCTGGGACTGTGCAAGATATTCTCCGATATTGGGAATATCCGCATATACTACCTCGGTCTTTTCCTTTGTGAAGTTAAAAACTTTCTTCTGCGGCTCGGAAAGCTTTTTGTTTATATCCTCCATAAGCATATCCGCTGTTTTGCCTGTGATACCATGTTCTTTAAGGGCTGTCCGCATAACTTCGGAGGTTATCCGCATTTCATCTTCGCTTATCTTGTTATTCCCGTCCTTCAGAATAAATGCGTCGGATAGCGCTTTTGTTGTCTTTGGCATAGTTTATGGAGTTTGATGTGTGACCGAAATTGTAGTACAGCTCCTCGAGAGTAAGCTCCGGTTCATTGCTCTGTCCGATGCAGCCCGTCAATATGAGCGGCACTAACAAAAGTGATAATAACATTTTATGATTCATCTGCGTTCCTCCTTTTTCAGTTTTTTCTGTAATTCTATTATAGCATATTCGATTTTCGGAAAAGTCGGATTTTTCGTGAACGCAAATGATCTCACAAATCCAATAATTCAAATGTATATTCATAGTTTTGACACACAATTTTTGCGACTGAACATTTTGTAAACACTTTGAGGCATAAAAAAGACGGCTGTGAATTGCTTCACAACCGTTTACTCCTTCAAATCATAGATACATCATACAAATAATCATCTCAATATTTGCTCACTCAACAACGCTGAAAAAGGAAATTATTCTTCTCCATAAAAATAACGATACAGGCTTTTTGCAAACGAAGCATATACCTTATCCATATCAGCATGGATATATTTGTAACTCATAGGGTCTCCGACATAGGCTTTCGGAACTAAAGAAATATTTTCAATGTTTCCTTCGTTCCATTTATTACGTTCATCACCTTTGAGCATTGTCGGCTTAAGACCCTCAATTTTTTCTGTGTGTACCATATCGGGGCAAATATCCATCATCAATGCTGTTTCAAATGCCGAAGCGTGGATATCAAATTCGTCCTCCGGCCACTTTTCTATCTCAAATGCCTCATCAAGCTGCATAGGGGTTATCTTGATAAGATAGTCCTCATCACCTCTGAAACCCATAGCCTGAACATCATCCTCATACTCGACCCAGTAGGATCTCATATTCAGCTTTTTATTAGATGCTATAATGGATCTCAGCATTGCAGTTCTTTGAACATTATCTCCGTGAGCATTCAGAAAAACGACATTTTGGAATCCAAAGCGGTCGAGTGAATCAAGAATATCGCTTATGGCAGCAATTATGTTTTCTTCCGATGAGTTGAATGTTCCCGCAAACTGTCTTGTCATAGCCTGAGTTCCGCCAAAATAAAACGGCGGTGCAACAACACACTCCCCACCTTCCATTTCAAAATACCTTTTGACCTCCAAAGCTTGATTTAACGCAGCAAAAATGTCCGTTCCAAGGGGAAGATGCGGACCATGTGCTTCCACAACACCAACAGGAAACAGAACCACAGCATTATTTTTTACTGCTGTTTCCACTTCTTCGTATGTCATTCCCATCATCGTCTTGTTAAGACACTCAAAATTATTTTTCATAATAACCTCCAAATTCCGTTTTGGCGGGTGACGACCGCAGCGAGACGTTCTATATTCTATTCGGGCAGCAGATCATCAGCTCGGTAAACTCAGTTCCGATATTTCGGTTTAGTTTTAGAATTACTCCCATAACCGAAAGCGACATTTCTCATTTTTTCCAGCGTTCTGACTTCCTTTACAAATTCTTCAATTACCCATTCATACATACCGGGATCGCTGTATTTGCGATAAACTCTTTCAACGACCATACCCAGACGATGCCATACACGATATATCTGATTACGGACCTTCTCATCCGATGATAAAGCGGAAATGCCGTATCCACGGAGAAAATCAGGATATGGTGCATCACCGAATTCATGAAAATCATGGCTCATGACAGGGTCACCGTAAAGCACCGCCGCAAAGTCAATAAGTCCTGTCATTTTTCCGTCCTTTACCATTACATTTCCTGCCCATGTGTCTGTGTGGATATATTTTGGTGCTGCCGCTGTGTCAAGTATTTCGGAAAAGCTTTTTATAAGTCGGCGCAGCTCATCGGGCGTTATTCCCGGAAGTGCTTCCGTGCTTTCTTCCTCAAAATCAAGGAGAAGCCAGTCGATCAGCAAATATACAAATTCGCTGTTGCGGTCACATTCGCTTTCGGGAATGCCGGGGATACCAAATTTTTCCGCGGATATATTACAGATACTTCTTGTAATCCTGCCCATTTCCTCCTGCACTGCAGTATACTGTTCGGGAGTAATGTCCTTATTTTCTGAAAGAGGCGAGCCTTCAATGAAGCTCATAAAGAAATATGGTACATTACAGACCCTTCGGCTGTCATCATAAAATAACAGCTTGGGCATAGGAATATCCGCAGATCTGTTCAATATTTTAAGCATATCAACTTCTGTCGGTATGTATGCTCTTTCGTGACGCATCATCTTCACGGAATCTTCGGAAGCTACTTTAAGCACCAGCTTTTCGCCGTCGGCATTTATAAGGTAAACAGCACTGCAGAATCCGCCTGACAGCGGAGCTGCGGAAAATGTGCTCGGAGTATGTCCGAGAGCTTTTTCCGTCATTGCTTGCAAAATATTTTCGGGAAGCCAGTTTTTTGTTACAGCATTCATAGTTGTGATCATTCCTTTCCGAGTTTTGCATTTAGATTTGTTTTCAAATATGCCTCCTAAAAAAATCCTGTCGGCAAAAAAGCGCTGATATTATTCCTCAATTTCACGCTTCATGTGTTCTAATGTTGCATTCAATCTTTTCTCAAACTTATCCGCTTTCATAATCGCAATGCCCTCCGATTCATCACCTAAAATGATAAGCGGATCATCGGGCTTGATGTCAAATATTTCCCTTGCTTTTTTGGGGATAACTATCTGTCCCCTGTCATTTATTTTTGTTGTACCAAAGATATGCTTGCCCTTCGGCGCAGGAAGCACAGCTGTCTTGCCAACCTTTTCGGAGAAGTTCATAAGCGAGTCAATTGTTACGCCGTATAGTTCTGCCAACCTCTGACACCGCTCCACATCGGGAATAGTTTCGCCCTTTTCCCACTTTGCATAGGCCTGTCTGGATATCCCTATCTTCTCTGCGACCTCTTCCTGCGAATATCCGTTTATATCACGGAGCATTGCAATATTGTCCTTCAGCATTTTATGTAACCTCCTTCAAAAGGCTGTTTATGGAATCAATATAAACCTGCGTATGTGTGCCATGAATATTATGGTTGCTGTTCTCAGTTTCAATAAGCTGGCAATTATCGCCTATGAGTCCCACTGCTCTTTCTGCCTGCTCTCTTGACGCAGCACATAAATAAACACCGCTGTCTGCCACTTCTTCCTTTGCGTGAAGATATATACAGGGAATATTTATATCCGACAGCATCTGTTCATGAGTAATTCCATTGTTCCATGTCAGATCATAAAAACGCTCGCCGTACATCATATCATATTGCTCAACATAGTGAAAAACTAAGGTCGAACTTGGCGGCATAAAGAAGATCTTCACTTCTTCCCCCGGGTGCTTTTCGCTGTATTGCTGTGCATAATTTGCTATCCCCGGCATAGAATCCTTCATATACAATTCGCCCCAATAACAATGCCTTAAATAATATGCGGGCCAGCATTCCGTCTGCTCGGACGAAATATAGTCATGCAGAGGCTTGTATGTATCGAGATATGCAAAGCTGTTCTCCCAGTTTTCGCCTTGTGTGGAAAATACAGGCGGATCCTCCAGCACAGCAGCTTTCACCATATCACCGCCGTAAGCCGCAATATATGCCGCTGTCAAAGCTCCGTTTGAATGACCACTGACAACGGTTTCCTGCTGTATCACATTCTCAATAAACCAGATGATGTCATTTCCGTTTACATCTAAATAGTACAATTCTTCCTTGTGTGAAGATTCTCCGTGTCCGTACAGATCTATCGCATATATGTGCCAGTTCTTGTGCAGCTCGGGCATGACCGAGGCATAATCCTCCCATGCTCCCATCTGTCCGTGAATAAGCAAAAGCGCAGGGCCATCACCCGGCAGCTCACCGTAATTGATAATAT
>JBJERX010000061.1:0-14459 GCA_051882495.1 Huintestinicola sp.
TCGGGCAGCTTGCTCTCATTTTTTAGCGTATAGGGAACGTGAAGCAGAGAGCAGGAAGTGTTAAGCACAATTTCTCCGCAGTGCTTTTTCAGTTCGGAAACGGTAATAAGGGTGTTTGCGTAATGATTGCGCCATATATTTTTGCCGTTAACAACTCCCGCAAAAAGTATTTTATCCTTGGGGAATCCGTTTTCCGACACAAACTCAAGGGATTTTTTGCCCTCAACGAAATCAAGTCCTATGCCGTCAAAGTCAAGTCCGCATATTTCGTTATAGCAGTCACGGACATCTCCGAAATAGGTCTGGAGCAGGACTTTTACGCTGCCCTTTGCGGAAAGTATCTTCTTATACAGCGATACAAAAAGTGAAATATCCTCCGCCGACAGATCTGTTACCAAATATGGCTCATCAAACTCTATCCACTCTGCACCGAGGACGTTGAATTTCTCAAGATATTCGCAGTAAGCAGCCGAAACGCTGTCAACAAAATCTGCGGCGATCTTATTTCCCGCAAAGCGTGCAAGCTTTAAAAATGTGTACGCTCCGATGATAACGGGCTTTGTTTTTACGCCGTTTGCCTGTGCTTCAAGGAATTCGTCAAAGGGCTTTTTCCCCACCAGCTTTATCTCCGTGTTATCCTCAATTTCGGGAACCATATAGTGATAGTTTGTGTTGAACCATTTTTTCATTGCAAGAGCCTTAACGTCGCCGTTTTTGCCCTGATAGCCTCTTGCCATTGCAAAATATGTATCAAGTGCAGGCAGATCGAGAGCCTTATACCTTTCGGGAACAGCATTCAGCAGAACAGCGGTATCAAGCATATTGTCATAGAAAGAAAAATCGTTGGACGGGATAAAGTCAATGCCGTTTTCTTTCTGAACATTCCAATTTTCAAGGCGGAAATGTTTCGCCGTTTCAAGCAGACTGTCAGCGGTTATTTCGCTTTTGAAATATTTTTCCGAGGCAAATTTCAGTTCACGGAGAGCGCCGATTCTGGGGTACCCGATTATTGATGTTTTCATATGTGTTATCCTTTCGTTTTTGATTTGATTGATATTATCATTATATCACAGTTCTTTTTTGATAAGGTAACACTTATTTTTTATGGTTAGTCATAGCTTTAAGATATGACATAGAATATTTTCATAGAAATACTGTTAGCTCCGCAGAGTGGTGCGGAGTTTATCTTAAAGTGCAGGAACGAAACCAAACTCACAGAAAGCGGAGGAAAGATTAAGAAATAAAAACGGAAGCCCGAAAAGAGCTTCCGCACTGAGGTCATTCGTTTTTGTAAAGCCTATACATAAGAGTAGGATAATTTGTTTTGCCGTTAAGAACACGATAGAAAAGTATCTTCTTTTCTTCCTCAAAAACCTTGTAGAACATAAGATATTTTTCAACTACTATCATACGAAAGCCGAGCTTTGACAGCTTAGGATCGGGAACAGACATACCAGAATACGGAAAAAGAAGTATCTGTTCGGCGACTTTGTTCATTTTATCCTTGATGCGAACTGCACCCTGCTTACTGCCGAGCATTATGAACGTTGAAATTATCTCAGTCATATCGTTTAAGGCAGCAGGGAGAAATTCAATGGTGTAATCATTAGTTGCTTCCATTGATAATATCCTCCAACTGCTTGTTTACCTCATCAAGAGTGAATGTTTTTGCTCCGCTTAAACGCTGAGCTTCGGCTTCAAGCAGCTTTTCACGCAGATCAAGCATTTCCTCACGATATGAGTATGCTTCCATGCTCATAACAACAAGGTCCCCTTCTCCGTTTTTGGTGAGAAAAACAGGCTGATTTTCAGTTTTGCAGAATTCAGCAATATCGTTATATTCATTTCGTAAACAGGTGGACGGTCTTATCATCATATAAATCAACTCCTTGAAGTGTAATTGCTTTTTTCTATACATATTATATCACTATTCTATGCAGAATGTCAAGGGCTTATTAGTGATTCGGATAGATTTTTTCGAAATGATATGATTGCTTGTATATTACATTCTACCAAAAGGGTAGAACAAAATGTATTTTTGAATGAAAGGAAGTTTTTTATGAACAAGTTAATTCTGGCAGAAAAGCCAAGCACAGCAAGAATCCTTGCCCACGTTGTCGGAGCAAGAGAAAAGATATACGGCGGAAGCGGTAATGCCTACTGCTATTTCGGAAACGGCTACTATGTTGTAAACGCAAGAGGTCATCTTTACGGGTTGGGAGAACCCGAAGATTACGGCTATTCCAAAACATACAATATCGAGGAACTGCCGATGTTCCCGGATTTCAAGATTTTCCCTTGCGGAAAGGATACCGAAGCTCTCAGAACCCTTATCTCCGAGCTTATGAACAGGGACGATATTGATGAAATTATATGTGCCACCGATGCAGGCAGAGAGGGTGAGCTTATCTTCCGCCACATCTATGAAGCCAACAAGTGCAAGAAGCCTGTCAAACGCTTATGGTGTAATTCTATGACAGACGAAGCTATAAGGGAGCAGCTGAAAAACCTTCCTCCCGACAGCAATTTTGACGGCGAATATTACGCTGCTCTTGCAAGGCAGAAGTCGGACTGGATAATCGGTATGAATCTTTCAAGGCTTTATGGTGTGCTTGATAACTATGCACATCATATCGGCAGGGTGAAAACGCCCGTACTTTCCATAATCGCTGAAAGGGATAATGAAATTCTGAATTTCAAAAAGAGTGTTTCCTACCGTCTTGAAATGCCAAATGGAGCTTTATCCGAAACTGCATTTAGCAGCCGTGTGGAAGCAGAAAGGCAGATGAACTTTGCAAACGGTCAGGCGGTATCGGTGGTATCGGTTATAAGGGAAAGCAAGAGCAAGAACAGACCTCTGCTCCATAATCTTACATCTTTGCAGCAGGAAGCAAACAATCTGTACGGCTACACGGCAAAGGAAACTCTTGATGCAGCTCAGAGCCTTTATGAAAAGAAACTCATTACATATCCGAGAACGGACTGCAATTTCATTTCCGAAGATATGAAGAACGGAGTAATTCGTCTGGTTGACCGCATTGCCGGTAATCCCGAATATGCGGAAAGGGCAGACAAGCTCACCACACAGGGACTTAACCTTGATGAAAGGGTAGTCAACAACGGCAGAATGAACGGCCACGAACATCACGCCATTCTCCCCGATGCAGTATCGGAGAAAACGGAAAGCCTGTCGGAGATAGAAAAGAATGTTTACGGACTTGTGGTAAACCGCCTGCTTTGTGCGGTGGACAAGCCCTACAAATATATGGAAACAAACTATGAATTTCGGTGCAATGACATCATTTTCAAGCTGAAAACGGAGGTCCCCGAACAGATCGGCTGGAAAGCCTATGATACCGACAAGGAAAAAGCGGAGAACGTTTCTATTGTCAGCTATGACAAAGATACCACTTTTACCGCCGAGGGAATATCGGTCAAGGAAATTGAAGCACAGCCCCCGAAGCATTTTACCGATGCAACGCTTCTTTCCGTTATGAGCAACATTGATAACCGCATTGACGATAAGGAACTTAAATCCGCAGTTTCCGGAAAGGGTATCGGAACGG
Organism: Huintestinicola sp.; assembly: GCA_051882495.1. Lineage (GTDB taxonomy): Bacteria > Bacillota > Clostridia > Oscillospirales > Ruminococcaceae > Huintestinicola. The sequence goes on from JBJERX010000061.1 coordinate 3,567, forward strand.
AAGCTACAAGAGCAGAGGTAATCGAAGATTTGATTCGTGCAGGCTATGCGGAGAGAAATCACAGAAATATTGCTTAAATATCAAATAAGAAAAAACAAGCCCAAGAACATTATCGCACCTGCAATGTTTCCCTTTGCAGGCACTTTTGTCGGAGCAAGCAGGAGAAATAACGGCAATGTATTAAAAATACAGCTCCAGCGTGGAAGATCGGTACTGCCTGAAACAACAGCAATAAACAATGTTACCGCAAATACAAGCAATGCGAGATAGCCGACATACATAGTGACTATTGTCTTTTTCTGAAAATCCAATACAGCGTTCCTTGCTTCATCCGTTCTGCCTAAACGTATGTAAAACCATTCGACCGTTCCGCAAAAAACATGGTGTGTAACTATCGGTATAAAGAACAATATGCTGACTGCGGAAAATGCCCTTGACATTATTTCCGAATATGACGTTGTGGCGGATGCTTCGGACAATTACCAATGCCGATATCTTGTGAATGACGCCTGCGTAATGCTCGGAAAGCCCGATGTTTTCGGGGCAATGTATCAGTTTGAGGGACAGGCTTCGGTGTACTATGCAAAAGAAGATCCCTGCTACAGATGTATGTACCCATCTTCCCCTCCTGCGGGACTTGTACCCGCCTGCGCAACAGGCGGAGTAATGGGTGCACTTCCGGGAATTATCGGCACTATACAGGCAAACGAGATCATCAAGCTTATTGTGGGCGGCGGAGAAGCACTTGTAGGACGGCTGCTGAATTTTGACGCATGGAAAATGAGATTCAGAGAGCTTAAAATACATAAGGATCCGAACTGTCCCATATGCGGCGAACACCCCACCATTACCAAGCTTGAAGAGTATGATTACGCCGATTTCTGCGGCATAAAGAAGCAGGAAGAGGAAGAAGCACCTGTTGAAGCTATCGAAGCAAAGGAGCTTAAACGCCGTCTTGACGAGGGCGAGAAGATAACCATTATCGATGTTCGTGAACCCCATGAGCGGGCGATAACCAAATTCCTTGACGCAAAGGTCATTCCCATAGGTCAGCTTGAACGCAGGCAGAATGAGCTTGACCCCACCGTTGATACAGTGTTTGTCTGCAAGGAGGGCAAGCGCAGCATACTTGCGGTAAATACCCTCAGAGAAGCAGGCTACAAGGGCAGAATGTTCAACTTAAAAGACGGCATAAATTCCTGGGCAAGAGAGGTTGACCCCACAATGCCCCAATACTAATGAGATATTGATCCTTATTGCGGCAAGCCGATATTGGCGAAAATCTTTCGCCGCCGCAGTTCGATTGATATAAATAAAATTTTTTGGAGGAAACTATTATGGCAGAAGAAAAGATCAATGCACTTGGTGCAAAGGCGGCGTATAACTTAGCGGACGTCACCAAAACCAAACCCCAGTACGGAGCACTCACACCCAAGTGGATAACCAAGCACCTTGAATTCAAGGGACTTGAGTCGGGCATTTACCGTGTGAACAGAGTCAAGGAGGGCGACACACCCCTTGATGTGCTGTGCAGTGCAACAAAGAAGTCGGACATCGTTCCTCAGGGCTATGTTGAATACGAGGAGCAGCCAAGAGAGTACCGTCTCAATTCCATTTCCACTATCATCAACATCAACACTCAGATCGAGGACGTTTACAGCTCGCCCTACGATCAGGTCAAGGAACAGCTTAATCTTGCTATCGAGAGCCTGAGAGAGCGTCAGGGGAGCCAGCTTATCAACAATGATGATTACGGTCTCTTGAAGAATGTTCCCGATTCCCAGCGTATTCAGACAAGAAACGGCGCACCCACACCCGATGATCTTGACGAGCTTATCACAAAGGTATGGAAGGAACCCTCCTTCTTCCTTGCTCACCCCAGAGCAATTGCCGCATTTGAGAGAGAATGCACAAAGCGCGGCGTACCTCCCGTGACTGCAAATATTGCAGGCGGAAACTTTATCCTTTGGAGAGGAATTCCCATTATCCCCACCGACAAGCTGCTTGTGGACGGTCTGAAAAATCCCAAGAGCAAGAGCGGAAAGACCAACATTCTCCTTATCCGCACAGGCGAGGCAAAAAGGGGAGTTATCGGTCTGTATCAGGCAAACCTCAAGAATGAACAGTCCAGAGGTCTTTCGGTGAGATACAGAGGAATTGACGACAAGGGCGTAGCTTCCTACCTGCTCAGCCTTTACTGCTCGGCGGCTATCCTTTCGGACGACGCAATTGCAGTTTTAGAGGACGTTGAAGTAGGTGAATACTATGACTACGATTGATCGTTATCCTTTGGATAACACATTGCCATCGGAAAGCGAGCTTGAAGCAATGGCAAACGGACTTTTTCCCGAATACAACACCGCAGAATGTGCAAGCGGCATAGAAAAGCTTGTGACGCAGGGCGATACCTCGGTCATTGACAGAGCGGCACAGAAGGCGGAAGGCTTTTTCAGCCGTGAAGCCGTTCCCTTTCAAAGCGAAATAAACCGTCTTGACAGTTATGCAAGGGCAGCGGAAGAAGTACTCGGCGAAGCATCGAACGTAAATGCAGATGAGTTTTATCCCGAAACATCTCCTCTTGACGGATTTGCTCCCGTGGGAACTGCTTCATATACTCTGCCCTTTACGGACATAACCTCTGCGGCGCAGATATCGGAGAATGAGCTTTACAAGCCGAAATATTCCCTTGAAGAAAATGATCTGAATACTGTAGTATCGGAGCTTGACGGATTTGGAATATATCGTGAAAAAAAGCACCCGTTCAGCCGAAAGCGACGGGTTATTCTCCCGTAGTGGTATCACAGGCGCAGTCGGCAAATTCCTCCGATCCCAAAGCACAGGCAAATTCATCGGAAAGCGGCAATTTCATGCAGAGCGGAAATAACTCCATCATTATCGGAACAAAAACTCTTGAGCAGATACGCAGGGATTTTCCAATTCTGGGCGAAAGGATAAACGGACACGACCTTGTATGGCTGGATAACGGTGCAACCACGCAAAGACCTCAGCAGGTCATAGACCGCCTTACCGAGTATTACACCCATGAAAATTCCAATGTTCACAGAGGCGCACACACCCTTGCGGCACGCTCCACAGACGCATACGAGGGTGCAAGACAAACAGTTGCCGACTTTATTGGTGCGCCCGACAAGAACAATATCGTGTTCGTAAGAGGAACCACCGAGGGAATAAATCTTGTTGCAAACGCATATGTGAAGCAGTATCTTCACGAGGGTGACGAGATAATCGTAACTCTCCTTGAACATCACGCAAACATAGTTCCCTGGCAGCTTATCGCACAGGAAACGGGAGCGGTCATCAAAGCTGCGCCCGTTGACAAGTCGGGACAGATCATTCTTTCCGAATACGAAAAGCTGTTCACCAAGCGGACGAAATTCGTGTCTGCCACCCACGTTTCAAACGTTCTGGGAACCATAACTCCCGTTGCCGAGCTTATTTCCATAGCCCACGCTCACGGGGTAAGGATACTCATTGACGGAGTGCAGTCTGTAGCACATATCCCCGTAAATGTGACCGCACTTGACGCAGATTTCTTCGTTTTCTCGGGACACAAGATATTCGCACCTACAGGAATCGGAGTTGTCTACGGCAAAAAAGACCTGCTTGAAGCTGCAAGACCCTATCAGGGCGGCGGAAATATGATAGCTGATGTTACCTTTGAGCGGACGATCTACAATCCCGCACCCAACAAGTTTGAAGCAGGTACCGCAAGCATTGCTGACGCTGTGGGTCTGGGAGCGGCTCTTGAATACTGTAAATATCCCATATGGTCACACCCACCAAAGCAGCTATATTTCGATATAAAAAGCGTTACCTTTCCATCGTGACAGGTAACGCTTTTTATATGCAGAAGCTGCTGTTTTTTTCGTATGTTTTTATACCTATTGATTTTACCAATCTGTTATGATATAATAAAATACAAATCAAAGGGTGGTGATAAAATGCGGACGGCTATCTGCGAGGATGAGAAAATATACTCGGACAAGCTGAGCAAAAGTCTGGAAAAGTTTCTTTCCTTACATAAAGAAAACGCAGAAATTGACATGTTCACAGACGGGGTTCCACTTGCCGAAAAGCTGAAAAACGGCGGACGTTACGACGTTATTTTTCTTGACATACAGCTTGAAAGCTCTGATGGAATGGATACGGCTGAGATCATCAGACAGTATGACAAGACCGTTCCCATTATATTTGTCACAGGACTTGAAAGCCGTGCTACGGACGGATATGCTGTTCAGGCATTTGATTATATCATTAAATCCGATTTTGACGCAAAATTTGAAAAGGTCATGACAAGGCTCATGCAGACCTTGACAAAAAAATCACTTTCGGTGGAGGACACTTCGGGGAATCTCGAAATAATCTCCATTGCCGAAATAATGTATGTTGAATCCGAAGGACGGGGCACAGCTGTCCACACCGCCGAAAAAACTATACATACCAACATTCCCATTAGCAAGCTGTCGGCAGAGCTTCCCGAAAGTGATTTTCTTGAGATATACAAGGCGATCTACGTTAATATTTCAAAGATCAAACGTACTCTGACCGATACTCTTGAATTATCCGACGGTAGGATCCTTCCCATGAGCAGGCGGCTAAAAAGAGCTGTGCTCACCGCAGTAATGGAACATGTGAGGTCGGGGATATGAGCAGACGAAACAGGATAATTACGATCATATGCGTAATTCTGTCGGCAATTTTTCTGAATATTCTGCTGTTCTATAATATATCATGCACAGGTGAATATATCGTCAGTAAGGACTCGGAAGGGCATGAATATGTCGAACGGCTTGATACTGTACGCTTTGCTAATGAGCTGTTTTCGGAATGTGATGTATCGGATTATCCCGTGCTGAGAGAAAAGCTTATCACGGAGAAACAATTTCTTGATGAGTATATGACCGCATGGGAGTACAAAAACTCTCGTTTTGACATAAACACATATCTTGCCGCAGAGGTCTATTCAAATGGAAACAGTGACTGGGCAGATAATGCTCTGAGCAGATATAATTACTCATATGAGCAGGCTGAACAGAGATCGGAACAGCTTGATTACTGCATCTCACGTCTGGATCATGCCTTGAATTATCCGGGATATACTCAATATGTTGCCGACAATTCGGACAAGCTGCTGACCCTTTCAATGATGAATGAGAACAGCTTTGCCGCTAAAAATGCCATAAAGACAAAACGTGACTATTACGGACTTAATGCAATAAATCCCACTGCAGAAAGCGACATCGGCATAACTGCACTCTTTTCCGACAGCGTTACGGATATTATTGCATTGCTCTGCACAGTCATCTCAGCTATTGTCATTGGCAGGTATATGAAGTCCCGTTTCTATTTCGGCAGCTCATGTGTTGCTGTAACAGGTACAGCATTAAGCATCGGAACAGCTGTAATGTACATCTGCAATGGAGTGCTGATGGACAGTTTTGTCGGGCTCGGAGATCTGCTCAGACCGATACAATCGGCAGAAGCGTTCCGCACAAGCAGTTTGATGATGAACATTTTCACACTTATTGTACTGAGGATATTGTTTAAAGTAATGTTTTGTGCAGCCGTTTATTTTATCGTGTCGGGAATTACGATCTCGGACAAAAAAGCTGTTCCCATTATTATCACGGCAATTTCTGCAATGCTGCTCGCATTCTGTCCTGCAGGCGTATTAAATGCGTTTCATGCCGAACAGATTTTCGGAGTTTACGGAAATCTGAACATTCTCGGAAATGCTGTAAGTCCACAGTCGGTATTTATTCCAATGATGCTTATTATGCTTGCTGTGTCAATAATATTTTCGGTGAGGTCAGTATCATCGGGAGCGCTTGCCGCAAGAGAAGCTGCCGAGCATGAATACTACGCCGAGGTGGGCAGAAAATTCGAAGAAACACGCAAGATACGCCATGATATAAACAATCATCTGTCGGCTCTGGGAATACTGTTAAACGAGGGAAGAACAGCCGAAGCAAAAGCATATCTGGGAGAAATATCTACCGAGCTTGCAATGCAGAAGCCCCCAGCCGCAACGGGCAGACCGGTTCTCGATGCACTGCTGCTAAGCAAGGCAAGAACAGCTGAAAATGAAAATATAAAGCTTGAAATAAGCATTGAATCGGACTTCGCCGTAAGTATTTCCGACTATGATCTCTGCGGAATATTCGGGAATATTCTTGACAATGCCATTGAATCCTGTGAAAAATGTGAGGAAAGATATATTCATCTTGCGGTAAAAAAGCAGCTGGATATGCTCTGCATATTCTGTGAGAATCCATATTCCGGCATTATTTCACCCGACCATGAAACAAGCAAGCCCGACAAATCGTCCCACGGTTTTGGTATAAAACGAATTGAACAGCTTGCCGAAAAGCATGGAGGAATTGTAAAAATATCCGCCGATAACGGAATATTCTCTATCTCGGTTTTAATACAGAACTGACCGCTTGTGCAGAAGAAACGACCGCTTCTGCACAAGCGCTTTTCTTTTTCGGAGAATGGTGTATAATGAAAGCAAAAGGAGATGTATACATGAAAAATAGAATTTTATCCATTGCATTGGCTGCTGCCGTACTGCTCTGCGGCTGCGGTAAAAAAGACTCCGAGCTTCCCTCAGATACTCCCTATAATCACGGGAAATATGCCATAATGGAAACGGAAAAGGGCTATTACACCAACACAAATGGTTACAACGGACATATGCTCCGCTACTATGAACGTGATACCGAAAATCAGATATTCCTGTGTGCAAAGCCCGAATGCCTCCATGACGGAAATGAAAGCTGTGCGGCAACATATAAAAATCTGAAATGTATCAATACCCTGCTTTATGACGGTGCAATATACACTCTTGCGATCGAGGACGGCGATATTATCAGTTATTCCCTGTACAAGGCAGCTCTTGACGGAACAAACTTTACAAAGGTGGGTGACGCATTCTCCGTCAGCAACCCCACAGGCGAAAGCTATGAGACAATGGACGGGATATATTTTATGATACACAAGGGATATGCATACATTCCATATCATCTGACTCTTGGTGACGGTACTTTCGGCTTTGCAGGCAGCGGACTTGTGAAAATGGACATTCAGACAGGCAAAACGGAAACTCTTTTTTCGGGAGATAATTATTTCTCTGCATATCCTGTTGAAGCTGTGGGCGTGGGTGACTATGTTTACTATTTTGCCTTAAGTTATGGAAATAATGACCCCAACAAAGGTACATACAGGTACAACATAAAAACAGGTGAAACGGACAAGCTTGCCGATTATATCTATGACGGTATCACAATGGACGAAGAACATTATTACAGCTGCGGTGTTTATGATGACGGTTCGTATTGTGTTTCGGCACTTGATATAAATTCACCTTCTCTTGAAAGCGGATGGGAAGAGCTTGGGGGAAGAATAAACGAAGAGCTGCATAAGACAGAAGGCGGTCTGTTTTCGTATATGCCGAAGCTTATGCTTTATGAGGACAAGATAATAGCTGTTTCAAAAAGCGATGATTCCGTTCTTGTTATGAACAAAAACGGCGAGGTACTGGGCAGCGGAAAATATAATTTCAATGAAATATCGGGATACAGCGGTGAGCTTGTAAAGGAGTTCAATATTTCTAAAGATAAGCTGTATATTAATATCAGTTCGTATAATTTTTCGGATACGGATTATGCACAAAAGGTGTTTTCCATTCCGATAGCGGATATTGAAGCCGGGAAAAGTGAGTGGAAATTCGAGTACGGTGTAAAAAGTCCGTGGCAAATATATAATGAAATGGGATGGGATATAAATGTTGGCGATTAACAGTCTTACCAAAAAATACGGCTCATTTACTGCTCTGGATAATATCACATTATCCCTTGATAACGGTGTTTACGGAATACTTGGCGCAAACGGCGCAGGCAAATCCACTTTCCTCAATCTCATTACAGACAACATCAAACGCACATCGGGCGAGATACTGTACAACGGCACGGAAATTCTGACAATGGGAGCAAAATTCAGAAAAAAGGTGGGCTACACTCCACAGCTGCAGGGAATGTACGATGATTTCACGGCAGGACAATTTTTGCGATACATCGGCGCACTCAAGGGAATGAAGCATAAGGACATAAAGACGCAGACAGCGAAGCATCTCGCCCTCGTGGGACTTGATAAGGTGGCTCATAAACGGCTCGGTTCATTTTCGGGCGGTATGAAACAGCGTGTGCTCCTGGCGGCAGCAATGCTTGATGATCCCGAAATACTCATTCTTGATGAACCTACAGCAGGACTTGACCCTGAGGAGCGCATACGGCTCAGAAACCATATTGCCGAAATATCTGCCGACAGAACGGTTATCCTTGCAACCCACGTTGTAAGTGATATTGAATGTATCGCACAGAAGGTCATTCTGCTGAAAAAGGGAAAGCTGCTGCGGTTCGGAACTCCTATGGAGCTGATAGATGAAATATCGGACAAGGTTGGCGAATTTCACGGCAGCTTTGATGAAGTAAATGCTATGAAGGAACGCTTTGGCAAGGGGCAGATGATGCAGCGAAGAGACGGTTTTGTTCTCCGTGCAGCAGAAAAAGACCTGCCGCCCGAATTTGTTCCTGCGGAGAATATTGACCTTGAAGACGTGTATTTATTCTATGCGGAGGAAAATACTAATCCCCCAATAAAAGTGTAGACAAAAAATCTGCACAAAAACCATATATGCGAGCTTTTGCTTGATTTTTTGAACACTTTTTATTGGGGGATTAGTATAAATGAACGAGCTTAAAAGGGTTTACGGCAGGAAAATAATAATGCTGTCGGCAATACTTGTGCTGATGAATTTCATTCTGTTTATCCTCTCCTGCGACAGCGGAAGGGATATAACGGCAGCAGACGATGAACTCACAGAATACATATCGTCGTACAGTCAGACCATAGAAAGCACCATAAAGCAAAGTCAGGATCTGAGTATGCTGAATATTTACAGTGACGGCTTCGGCTCAAAAAATATCATAAAGACGGCTGAGGATTTTTCCGCATTATCGGATATTACGCTCACTTACGGCGATAACCGAGGCGTTGTGATACTATCAGACTATCATATGACCGATCTGATCTTTGCGTCATTTATGATGATCATTTCGGCGGTGCTTCTTGCGGAGCGCAGAAACGGTCTTGCGAATCTTATACGAAGCACATCGGGAGGACGGACAAGGCTTTACTATTCAAGGATAGGTGTGCTTATCATATCCGCTGTGCTCGGAGCAGTATTGCTGTACGGCGGAAATTATCTCGGAGCAGTTCTCACTTTCGGCGATATGGGCATATCAAGAACAATACAGTCCGTTCCCGAGTTTTCAATGTGTACTTATCGGATCTCTGTCGGAGAATATCTGCTATATTCGACAGGCGTAAAAATACTTGCGGTATTAACGGCGGCTTTGCTGTTTTTCACGCTGATAAGTCTGCTGGGCACTGTCGGGGCTTATCTTTTCGGAGAGGTTTTTGCGGCTGTGCAGATACTGTTTTATCTGCTTATCCCGTCGGTATCATCGCTGAATGTGCTGAAATATGTGAATATATTTGCAGCCATAAGGACAGACGATTATTTCAGAGTGTACCAGAATCTGAATGTATTCGGGAGACCTGTCTGTATACTTGATACAGGCATTATCTTCTGCATATCGGTTCTTATTATCTGCTTGATTTCGGGGATATTCATCCATGGGAAAATGTATCTTAAAGGCGAGCATTTTGCCGAAAGGATAATTCTTGATGTTCGTAAATTAACCGAAAAATATGCTGTATGCCGAACTCTTTTCGGTTGGGAGGGCTACAAACTAATTGTCCGTCAGTGCGGCGGAATAATTGTGATATGCGCATTTCTTGCGGCATATTCGCAGGCTGTGAAATATGATTATTTCTATCCGCAGGACCCTTATGAGCTTGAATGGTATGCAAAATACGAGGGCGAAATGACGGCAGAAAAGCTTAACGATATGGAAACACAGAAGGCACGATTAGAGCGGTCGATAGAAATGTTTCGGAACAGACTTGACGAGATCATCTCCAAAGAGCCTGTTGACTGGGATTCGTGGGGAAAGACGAAACGCTTTCTTGACGAGGCACAGGCTAAATATGATGCGCTGCTGCCTATAATAGAAAACGTCCGCAGCGGTATGGAGTACACCGAACGGACGGGAGATCCAATAGATCTTATCAAGCCATATTCATACGACCTGATGTTCAGGCGTGATGAAAAAACTGTTCAGAGGAACTCATTATTTATCCTGATAGGCATTATCTGTGCCGTTTCGGGAATATATTCATTTGAGCGTCAGAACCGCATGGACGGAACGCTCCGCTCGGCATACAGAGGACGTACAACACTTAACATCTGCAAGATAGTATGGGTGGTTCTGATATGCGAAATATTATGCGTGGCAGTTCACTCTGTCCAGCTTATCCGCATTGATATGCAGCTAGGACTGAATGATCTTGATTCTCCCATACAAAGCCTTGATTTTATGAGGGACTATCCGACTTATATGACGATAAGGCAGTATATTATCGGCAGATTTGCCGCAAGAGCAGCTGCCGCCTGCATTGTAGGTCTGGTATGTGCGCTTATCAGCAGGCTGTGCAGTGATACATCTTCATCAATGGGGATATGTGCATTTGCGGCTGCGGCTTCATGCTTTATTCCGCAGATAGTTTCAGGGGCGGAGTGGGTAAGTGCTTTGTATTGGATAGGGAGATAAGCATTATATTTTTGTTTCTTGAAACATTTGCTGTCTCAATGATTTTTTGAAAACTGTTCAATATATGAAAAGCTACATTTTAGGCAACACCGTACAATGCCGCCAATAAAAACTCGCAAATCAATTGAAATGGATA
>JBJERX010000062.1:0-13928 GCA_051882495.1 Huintestinicola sp.
GTTCCTGTACATTCTTTACGGCGGGTTTCTGTATGTTTTATTATACTGCTTACATTTACATCATGCAAATATTTACAAGTCACAGCTTGATGAAATCCTTCCAGAGATTTTAGGCTTGAAAAACTTGCTGATAAAGAAACATCTTAATTGCACATAATCAAAGTTATGTGCAATTGGTATTAAACATAATAAGTAAATGCTGCAAAATAATCATAATCGCTATATAAATAAAAAGCCAGCCTTGCAGCTGACTTTTTATTTATATAATTACTTACGATAAATTATCACAAATCAATCCATAGCAGCTTTTATAGCAGCCATAAGTTCATCATAAGTTTCATATGCAGCTAAATCAGGATTATCAGCCTTGATCTTATCTGTGCTCTTGAACAGGAATCCTGCTTTGCTTGCCTTGATCATGCCAAGGTCATTATAGCTGTCACCGCTTGCAATTGTATCATAACCGATCGACTGAAGAGCCTTTACAGTTGTGAGTTTGGAATTTTCGATTCTCATCTTGAAGCCGGTGATCTCGCCATCAGCTGAAACTTCCAGAGAATTACAGAAAATTGTAGGCCAGCCAAGCTTCTTCATAAGAGGTGTTGCGAACTGTGTAAAGGTATCACTGATAATGATAACCTGTGAAAATGAACGGAGCTCGTCAAGGAATTCCTTTGCTCCGGGAATGGGATCAATCTTTGCAATAGTTTCCTGTATCTCCTTAAGACCAAGATTATGCTCTTTAAGGATGTCGATACGCCACTTCATCAGCTTATCATAATCGGGTTCATCACGTGTTGTACGCTTAAGCTCCGGAATTCCGCTTGCTTCAGCAAAAGCTATCCATATCTCAGGCACGAGTACACCTTCAAGATCAAGACATGTTATGTACATATTTATTCCTCCATTTTTCTTTTCAGAGTGAATCGAATCGGAATTTCTTTTCCGATATGTCAATACACCAAAATTAATTTGCCTTGTTATAAACATCGGCGTTATTTATATAATAACATAATTTTTCTGAATATTCAAGACAATTATAAAAAAATCTCTGTTATAATTATATCAAAAATTATAGTCATGTACATTTGTATATATAATTATAATACTTTTTACATTTTACAAACAATTGATAGTATGATAAAATAAAAATATAAAGCATGTGTTTAGAGTATTTGTTGTTTTTCGACAAATATTCTAAAAGTTTCAAGGAGGAATTAACAAATGGCTATGACAAGATTTACTTTACCCAGAGACCTTTATCACGGCAAGGGTGCTTTAGAAGCACTTAAGACATTTGACGGAAAAAGAGCTATGATCTGTGTCGGCGGAGGTTCTATGAAGAAATTCGGATTCCTTGACAAGGCTATTGACTATCTTAAGGAAGCCGGAATGGAAGTTGAGATTTTTGAGGGTATCGAGCCTGACCCTTCCGTTGAAACAGTAATGAAAGGTGCAGATGCAATGCTGAAATTCCAGCCTGACTGGATCATTGCAATGGGCGGCGGCTCCCCAATTGATGCTGCTAAAGCTATGTGGATCAAGTATGAATATCCGGAAGTAACCTTCGAGGATATGTGTAAGGTATTTGGTCTTCCTACGCTTCGTAAGAAAGCTCATTTCTGTGCGATCTCATCTACATCAGGAACAGCAACAGAGGTTACGGCATTCTCTATTATCACAGATTACGAAAAGGGCATCAAGTACCCTATTGCAGATTTTGAAATTACACCTGATGTTGCTATAGTTGATCCTGACTTAGCTGAAACTATGCCCCAAAAGCTTGTTGCACACACAGGTATGGATGCTATGACTCATGCTGTCGAAGCATATGTTTCTACAGCAAATTGTGATTACACCGATCCCCTTGCACTTCATGCGATCAAGATGATACAAAACGATCTTGTAGATTCCTATAACGGCGATATGTCCAAGAGAGACAGTATGCACAATGCTCAGTGCCTTGCAGGTATGGCATTCTCCAATGCTCTGCTCGGAATCGTTCATTCTATGGCACATAAGACAGGTGCTGCCTTTGCCGATTATGGTGCACATATTATCCATGGTGCTGCAAACGCTATGTATCTTCCTAAGGTCATCGCTTTCAATGCAAAGGATCCCACAGCTGCAAAGCGTTATGCTGAGATAGTTGATTTCATGGGTCTTGGCGGCAGCACAACGGAAGAAAAGATCAAGCTGCTTATCGAATATCTCAGAAAGATGAATGATGACCTTAATATCCCTCACTGCATCAAGAATTACGGTCCTGACAGCTATCCTGCAGAACAAGGATTTGTTCCCGAAAATGTATTTCTGGAGAAACTTCCCGAAATTGCCAAGAATGCTATCGGAGATGCTTGCACAGGCTCAAATCCCCGTCAGCCGTCTCAGGAGGAAATGGAAAAGCTTCTTAAGTGCTGCTATTACGATACAGAGGTTGATTTCTGATTTAGTACATATATAGCTTAACCAAAAAACAGTCCCGCTTTCTGAATAATGAATGCGGGACTGTTAAGCTTATAGCCATTTGTCAACAATCAGTGTAGGTTTACTCAAACTCACGGATTATCATAGCTGCACAGCTTCTGAGATCAAGCTCGCTCTTTATACTGTCCGAATAGAGCATTATCCCTCCTTGAATATAATCCGGCAGAGAATTGAAAAAACGATCCGACTCCGGATCGGATTCGATGAGATCCTTTAATCCTTCATATTTATTTTCCATTGATATTCCACCTTTACAGTTTGTTACTGTAATTATCTCCATGGAATATTGGAATTATAATTGTGCAAAATCACGTATTTTATCAAGATTTTCTGTTGCCATATCATAGCCCATCTGCCAGTAGCGGTGAAGCTCGGAATAATCCTTCTGCATACTTTCAAGCTTTTCAGTGGGTCTGAAAATAAGGGCCTTGCCTCGTCTTTCAAGCTCCTCGCAGAAATGCACCTGATCGTTATAGAGCTTGTGACGGGCAAGGAGTGCCATTTCCATTGCAGGATATTTCTTCTTGATCATCTGACTCATTGCAATATTTCCCTTGCCACACTTTTTCACAAACCCTTTGGGCTGTGTGAGAAGAATGATATTCCTATCGCAGCCATCCTTGATCGCATGTTTGATGCAGATGGGGCACGCCAATCCCCCATCATAATATGGCTGACCGTTTATCTCGATAGCCGGAAAATAGCCGGGAATTGCACAGGAAGCACGAAGATACTGCCACTTATCATTATCGGTCTGACCATCAAGATATTCACATTTTCCTGTTACTGCATTAGTCACACCCACAAGGAATTTTCCTGTATATCTGCGGAAGGCGTCATAATCAAATGGGACAAGGGCATTCGGAATTGTATCATATACAAAATCCAGACCGAAGATACTCCCGCACGTTCTGAAATTGTTCAGTCCCATATATCTTTTATCTTTACGATAGTTTTTCAGAATTTCAAGATTTCTTCCCTTCTGTTTGGATATATACGAAGCTGCATTTGATATTCCTGCGGATACACCTATAACATATGGAAACTCGATGCCATTGTCAATAAAGGCATCCATAAATCCTGCGGAAAACATTCCTCGGAATGTTCCTCCTTCAAGTACAAGTCCTGTCAAAATAATACTTCCTTTCTATTGCATAATCTTCTTATTTCTGCTATAATTTATAAAGGCGTAAAAGCGAAACCAAATAAGGCGGTTATTATATTGAAAAACTTTATTGTCTGTCTTATACTAGGAATTTCCGTGCTGATATGCACTATGGTAATTGATTACGTGTATACAGATTCACTTCGTGAGCAGCGTGAGGATAACAGAGCCATATATGCATTTCTTGATGCTGACCCTCATCGTCAGTACTGCGGCTATACGATCGAAGAGATATGTGAGGGATATTCCCTGCCGGAAACATCCTTTGAAAAGGTAATGATTAATATGGATGTGCTGAATCAGTACCCTGAAATGCCTGTAGGATGCGAGATCACATGCGGTACAGCACTTCTGAATTTCCTTGGCTATGATATAAGCATGAGCGAATTTGCAGATACATATGTAAAGATAAACCAGGGAACCTTTTATGAGAATGATGATACCCTTGTAGGTCCTGACCCTTCTGAGTACTTTATTGGTGATCCGTATTCCAAGGGATTCGGATGTTATGCACCTGTCATCGTAAATGCACTGAACAATTTTTTTGAAAGCAAATCATCAAAGAATCTCGCCATTGAGCTTTCTGATACAAATACTGCTGACCTGGAAAGGTTCATTGACGGCGGAGTCCCTGTAATTGTATGGGCGTCTATTGATATGAAGCCTTTCCGATACAAGGATGCCACAGAATGGATATCGGACAGCACAGGTGAGCAGATACTGTGGCCTGCAGGCTCTCACACCCTTATTCTTGTGGGCTATGATGATAATTTCTATTATTTCATGGATCCAAACAACAAATCCGAAATACAGAAATACATTAAGGATTCATTCGTTCAGCGTTGGCAGGAAAAGAACTGCCAGAGCATTGCAGTAAAGCTTACTCCCTGAAAATATTCAGCAGCACAGTAAAGAGAATAAGGAATAATCCATCCGAAAGCACTGTGCAAAGTACGGAGATTAAAGCCTTAGTAGTTTTCTTTTCAAGGATCGTTTTCTTATCATCGGGCTTGCTCTTTATAAATATTGGGATGCATGCTGCAATATGTACTATTGCAGCGATCACCAGCCAGTAAACCGCTGTATATCGGAAAATAGAATAGGTATACACTACTGCAAGCATACCGATTATATTGGCAGTCAGATGATACGATAGTCTGATATCAGATCTCAGCAGCCTTGAAAAAACAAGGTTCATTGGAATAGTGATCACGCTTGAAAGCAGTATCAGCGTGATGTTGCTTCCGATACTGGATGCAAAAAAGATCGAATAGAACTCCATCGGGAAAATCAGCCATAGAATAAGCCATAGGGCAATGATACCCAGACAAATAAGCGAAGCAGCTGCCTTTCTTTTCAACGTAAAGAAAGGCGGCTGTTTTTCTTTTTTAATTTCTTTTGCAGACATAAAGCATCCTTTCAGCAATAATCTCTTATACTAATAACCATTTGTTCTATGGATAAATACGGTGGATAGAATACGTCCAATCAAGGAAAACAACTGCAGACATGCTATCGCATGTCAAGGGAGTTTGACGCATAGTGGACGTATTATAGCCGTCGTATTATATCCATAGGTTAAATGGTTATTAGAATGGTTATTAGTTTTATATTTATGATACTGAAACACTGAATAAATCACGCCTGAAGGTTTGGCACGCATCTTGCCTGAATACCGGATTACTCAGTGATTTCCTAATTCTACAGTCTTTTCGAAAAATAAAGAAGCGGACGATACTACCGATACGTCCGCTTCTGATACTAAGTGCAATAACTTTAGCATTCCCTGATAAGTGCGGAGATCTGCAACATCATATTTGGGGAAGCGTCAGATGTCTTGCAATAAAATAACTGATTAGTTGATCTTAACAGTCCAGTTAAACTGATCGTCGATCTTGCCCCACTGAATACCTGTGAGTGTATCGTAGAGCATCTGGGAAATAGGACCGATCTCTCCGTTATTGAGAGGCATTACCTTATCACCGTACTTAAGCTCGCCGATAGGAGAAATAACAGCAGCTGTACCTGTACCGAACGCCTCGTTGAACTTGCCATCATCAAATGCCTTGATAAGCTCGTCAATCTCGATATCACGCTCAATAACATTGTAGCCCTTGGACTTAAGAACCTCGATGCAGGACTTTCGTGTAATGCCGCCGAGGATAGACTTTCTGTCCAGAGAAGGTGTAACAACTTCGCCGTCAATTACGAAGAATACGTTCATTGCACCAACTTCTTCAATGTACTTTCTGTGTACGCCATCCAGCCAAAGAACCTGCTCATAGCCCTGCTTGGAAGCTTCATCCTGAGCCTTAAGGGAAATAGCATAGTTTGCAGCAGCCTTTGTAAAGCCTGTGCCGCCTGTTACTGCACGAACATAGTTCTGCTCAACATAGATCTTTACAGGAGCAAGACCTGCAGCATAATATGCACCAACAGGAGAACATATGATAGCGAAAATAAGGTGCTTAGCAGGATGAACACCGAGCATAGCGTCAGTTGCGAATATGTATGGACGAATGTAGAGAGAGGTTCCAACGCTGTGAGGAACCCAATCCTGATCTACATCAACAAGTGTCTTGATTGCTTCAACACAGAAAGCCTCATCGATCTGAGGAATGCAGAGACGATCGTTAGAAACGTTCATACGAGCCATGTTCTGATCCGGACGGAAAAGCTGGATGCTGCCATCAGCAGTTCTGTAAGCCTTAAGTCCCTCAAAGTCAGCCTGACCGTAGTGGAGTACCATTGAAGAAGGATCCATAGGAATAGGACCATAGGGAACGATTCTTGCATCGTGCCAGCCCTGACCTTCATCATAATTCATAAGGAACATGTGATCTGTAAAAATTTTACCAAAGCCAAGCTTGCTTTCATCGGCAGGCTTTTCCTTGGGTGCAGTTGTTCTGGTGATTTTGATTTCCATGAAAATCAGTCTCCTTTATCATGATTTAACAGCAGTTTTTCCCTGTCAAAATTAAATATATATATATTATATCAGATTAATTTACATTTTTCAAGAAAAAGTTATATAAAAAACTATTGCAATTTATTAAGGTTTGTGGTATACTTAACAAGTAATCTATAAAAAAGTACTTTTTTAAGCATAATTCGTGCAGAAAGTGCTTAATTCCGTAAATATGTATGCTTCCGTAGCTCAGCAGGATAGAGCGTTCCCCTCCTAAGGGAAAGGCCTCCGGTTCGAATCCGGACGGGAGCACCATTTTTATGTATGAAAGGAAGTTTATGTATGCCGGCAAAATTCCATCTGCCTGATTTCTTGAATCATTTTCCTTTAAACATCAAGTTAATTGATATGATAAACGAGCATCCCGATTATTTCTATGACGGTGTTGGTATTGCATCTGTATACGGATGCTTTCCTCCTTCCATCTGGAACGGAGGCAGAAATATCAACGGCAGTGCAACTCCTAAGATGATCGAATATACAATGAAGGAACTGAATTCAAGAGGTATCCCTCTCAGATTCACATTCACAAATCCTCTTATCAGGGAGGAGCATCTCGGTGATAAATTCTGCAATATGCTCCTTGATATGTGCGATAACGGACTTAACGAATGTATTGTTAACTCCCCTATCCTTGAAGATTACATCCGCAGAACTCATCCGAACTATAAGCTAACATCCTCAACATGCAAGGAGATCAGGGATCTTGATATGCTTAAGGCAGAGATCGCCAAGGATTACAGTCTTGTGGTTCTTGATTACAACTGGAACAATAACTACGAAGTCCTTGAACAGCTCCCATCAAAGGAAAAGCTTGAGATCCTCGTTTGTCCCTACTGTTTCCCCAACTGCAAACGCCGCGGTGAACACTATCGTTTTCTCGGTGAACAGCAGATCAAGCGTGCATCGGCAAACATGATGATGGGAATCAATGTAGTTGGCGAAAAAACCTTTGTATGTGAAGCTCAGAGCTGGAATTTTCTTGATACTATTGGTCAGTCCTGCTTCATCTCTGTTGATGATATGTATAATAAGTACGTTCCCATGGGTTACTCCCAGTTCAAGATCGAGGGAAGAACTGTACATCCTCTTAACGTTATCGAAAGCTATGTATACTACATGGTCAAGCCTGAATATAAAGATAAAGTACGTCTTGAGCTTGGTCTTCATTATTTCAGAATGCCTACCTGATGCAGTAAACATAATTGAAATATATAATCAGCCCATATCCGGTCATATAAAGGGGTATGGGCTTTGCTTTATATTTACAAATTATGGAAAAAAATCGCCGCATAATCTTGCATATATAGATTATGCGGCAATAGTTTCTGCTATTCTATTTGTTATTGCCTGATTCAAATTATTCCCACTCGATCGTTGCAGGGGGCTTGGTCGTTACGTCATAAACTATTCTGTTAACAGACTTGACTTCATTAACTATTCTTGATGAAGCTGTTTCAAGAACATCATATGGAATCTTTGCAAAGTCAGCTGTCATAAAATCAGTTGTTGTAACCGCACGAAGTGCCAGAGTGTAATCGTATGTTCTGCCGTCACCCATAACTCCTACAGAGCGGTTGTTTGTAAGAACAGCAAAATACTGGTGAACACTTTTGTCAAGACCTGCCTTAGCTATCTCCTGACGGAAAATATAATCGGCATCCTGGAGAATAGTAAGCTTTTCATCGGTGATCTCGCCAATGATTCTGATAGCAAGACCGGGACCCGGGAAGGGCTGGCGGCTTACAAGAACTTCCGAAAGACCAAGCTCACGTCCCAATGCACGTACTTCATCTTTAAAAAGCAGACGAAGAGGCTCGATTATCTCCTTAAAATCAACATAATCAGGCAGACCGCCTACATTATGATGTGATTTAATGACAGCAGCATCACCTGTGCCGCTTTCGATTATATCGGGATAGATAGTACCCTGTACGAGAAAATCAACAGCTCCGATTTTCTTTGCTTCCTTTTCAAATACACGAATGAATTCTTCGCCTATTATCTTACGCTTTGTTTCAGGATCGGAAACTCCGTTAAGCCTTGCCATGAACTGCTCTTTGGCATTGACCCGGATGAAGTTGATTCCCCAGCCCTTAAAAGCTTCCTCAACCTCATCGCCTTCGTTCTTTCTCATAAAACCGTGGTCAACAAAAATACAAGTCAGCTTGTCCCCTACTGCCTTTGCAAGAAGAGCTGCAGCAACGGAACTGTCAACACCACCTGAAAGAGCAAGAAGAACTTTGCCGTTTCCAACCTTTTCACGGATGCTTGCAATGGCTGTCTGAGCATAGCTGCCCATTGTCCAGTCACCTGTGCAGCCGCAGACATTCTTGAGAAAACTGTTTATCATTGCAAGTCCGTTCTCAGTGTGATTAACTTCGGGATGGAACTGAACTGCATAAAGCTTTCTTTCCTTATTCTCCATTGCAGCAACAGGGCAATGCTCTGTATGAGCAGTTACTCTGAATCCCTCAGGAAGCTCTGATATATAATCTGTATGGCTCATCCATGAAACAGCTGTCTCAGGGAAATCTGCAAAAAGTGCACATGATCTGTCATAGACGGTCTCAGTCTTTCCGTATTCGGAGGTGATACAGGTAGAAACCTTTCCGCCAAGAACATAAGCCATAAGCTGGCATCCGTAGCAAATACCTAGAACGGGAATACCAAGCTCGAATATCTCCTTGCCGATTGAAGGAGAATTATCAAGATAAACACTGTTAGGCCCACCTGTAAAGATAATACCCACAGGATTCATTGCCTTGATATCATCTAAAGAAGTCTTATAAGATTTTACCTCACAGTAAACACCGCATTCACGCACACGTCTTGCGATAAGCTGGTTATACTGTCCGCCGAAATCAAGTACTACAACCATCTGATGAGACATAACTAAACCCTCATTTCTAAAATAAACATATATTTATTATCGCACAAATTGATGCATTAAGCAAGAAATCAAATTAATAAAAAAAGAAAATTTTTGATGAATTTTATATTCAATAAGTACAAATTATCTATCCTGAACATATTTGTCAAATTATTTCATATCTTGACAAATCCTTCATTTATGGTATAATTATAGTAGTTATAAGGGAAAGGAATCATTTTCAATGAAAATCGTAGTATTAACGGGTAGTCCGCGTAAAAACGGAAACAGCAATTTGATGGCAGACGCCTTTATAAAGGCTGCTGAGGAAAAGGGACACAATATCGTTCGATTTGATACAGCACAGATGAATGTCAGCGGATGCCGTGCCTGTCAGTCCTGCTTCAGAACAGGCAGAGCGTGTTCTTATGAGGATGATTTCAACATAATGGCTCCTGATATTGAAACTGCAGACGGCGTTGTATTTATAATGCCTGTATACTGGTATTCCATACCGGCTCAGCTCAAAGCAGTTATGGACAAATTCTATTCATTCATGATCGGAGAAAAAGATATTGCAGGTAAACAGTGTGCTCTTATTGTCTGTGCCGCAGATGATGATACAAATACATTTGACGGTGTCAGGTTCACATATGAGAAATCAATTGAACTTATGAAATGGACTTCCGTTGGAGAAGTTTTTATTGCAGGTGTGAATAACGAGGGCGAGGTTCTTAATACAAACGGTGCTCAGCGTGTGGCGTCGCTTGCAGCGAAATTCGGGTCCGATGCATCAGCTGTTATCGACAAGAACATGTCAATGGGAGAGATTCTTTCCGTTGATGCAGGAATAGCATATATTCTCATGCAGTCAGGAATGCACTGCGTGGGCTGCCCATCATCTGTCAATGAAACTCTTGCTGAGGCTTGCGATGTTCACGGAATCAGTTGTGACGCCTTGCTTACCGATATCAACGAGTATCTTTCAAAGAAGAAATGAGCTTTTGATATAGAACTATATATTACTTGAACGGAGGATTTACCAATGAATTTTACAGGCAGAAGTTTTCTTAAACTCCTTGACTTTTCTCCCGAGGAGATCGGTAATTTAATTGACATAGCTGCAGAGCTTAAATCCAGAAAAAAAGCAGGGGTATCCCATGATATGCTTACCGGCAAGAACATTGCTCTTATTTTTGAAAAGACAAGCACACGTACAAGATGCAGCTTTGAGGTCGCAGCTCATGATCTTGGCATGAACGTTACATATCTTGATCCCTCAGGCTCACAGATCGGCAAAAAAGAAAGTATTGCCGACACAGCAAGAGTTCTGGGCAGAATGTTTGACGGTATAGAATACCGAGGCTATGGTCAGGAGATCGTTGAGGAGCTTGCAAAATATGCAGGAGTTCCCGTATGGAATGGTCTCACAAACGAATTCCATCCCACACAGATACTGGCAGATTTCCTTACAATTAAGGAGCACTTCGGAAAGCTTAAGGGTATTAATCTGGTATATATGGGTGATGCCCGTTACAATATGGGCAATTCACTCATGGTCGGCAGTGCAAAGATGGGTCTTAACTTTACAGCATGTGCACCGGGAAAGTATTTCCCTGATGCAGAGCTTGTTAAAAAGTGCCGCGAAATTGCAGCAGAGACAGGAGCATCAATTAATCTTATTGAAGATCCCGCAGAAGCTGTCAAGGGAGCAGATGTCATTTACACCGATGTCTGGGTATCTATGGGCGAACCTATCGAAGTTTGGGAGGAGAGAATAAACGATCTTTCACCCTATCAGGTCAATCGTGAGATAATGGATATTGCAGGTCCTCAGTGCCGTTTCATGCACTGTCTCCCCGCTTACCATGACAGAAAAACAGCTGTAGGCATGGAAATGGGCGAACGATTCGGTCGTGAGGCAATGGAAGTTACTGACGAAGTATTTGAGAGCTCTCAGTCAATCGTATTTGATGAAGCGGAGAACCGTATGCACACGATCAAAGCTGTTATGGCAGCCACTCTCGGTGCAGATCTCTAAAATACAATAACAATACTAAACAGCGGCTATGCACTATTGATCTGCATAGCCGCTGCATTATGTATTAGTATTTTAGTACTTTTTAATCGATAGCAGTCTCATAGCACTTGAATGCACTTTCGGATGCTGCCATATCACTGCCGTCCTTCTTCATTGTAAACATGCTGATAATTGGACAAAGAACAAGTGTGGAAAGCATTGTGAATGCACCGCAGTTAAGAGGTGACATAATGTTCAGTTTCCAGCCAAGAGCCTTAACAGAATCTGTAAGTGCGGGGAACCATCCCAAGCTGAAGCATGCTGTATGAATGAGGGTGATACCTACGCCCCATATCATGCAGAAGGCAACCGAAGCACGGGAAATTTTCTTGGAGAAAAGACCCCAGAGGAAGGGTGCAAGGAATGAACCTGCAAGAGCACCCCATGAGATAGACATGAGTGTAGTAATATATGTATTCTTGTTCATTGCAAGAATAACGGAAAGGGCAAGGAATGCAACAATAAATATTCTGATGTATAAAACCTGCTTCTTTTCATCAAGATCCTTCTTGAAAGGCTTTACAAGGTCAATTACCATCGTGGAGCTGGAAGTGAGAACAAGTGAGGAAAGAGTAGACATTGATGCTGAAAGAACGAGAACAATAAGCAGTCCTAAAAGGAGCTGAGGCAGTGCCTCGAACATCATTGCAGGGATGATAGCGTCATACTCCGGTTTGCCTGCAGGAGAAACATTAATAAGAGTCTTACCTGCTTCGTTGGGATCAATAGTTGCATAAAGTCTGCCGAAGCCGCCAAGGAAATAGGAGCCGCCGGCAACAACAAATGCAAACAATGTTGAGATGATGCTTCCTCTTTTTATTGCTGCTTCATCCTTAATAGCGTAGAACTTCTGAACCATCTGAGGAAGTCCCCATGTACCGAGAGATGTGAGGATAACAACACCTATAAGATTAATAGGGTCAGGACCGAACAATGAGTTGTACACTTCTGTATTGCCGTTTGAGTCAGGGATTGCTCCGAGAGCATCCATAGCAGAAGCAAGACCGCCCTTATGATTTATAGAGCATACTACAACTGCTGAAATACCAATAAGCATGATGATACCCTGAATGAAGTCATTGAGAGCAGTTGCACGATATCCGCCGAGGATAACATAAATAGCTGTAAAGATAGCCATGCCGATAATACATGCTGAATATGGAATATGGAACGCAGACTCGAAAAGTCTGGAAAGGCCATTATATACGGATGCTGTGTAAGGAATAAGAAAAATGAAAATGATCACAGCCGACGCTGTTTTCAGCGGCTTGGAATTATATCTTTTTTCAAAGTATTCAGGCATTGTGGATGCATTAAGATACTTTGACATGATCCTCGTTCTCTTGCCAAGGATCACCCACGCAAGCAGAGAACCGATAATGGCATTTCCTATACCTATCCATGTTGCGGATGTACCATATGCCCATCCGAACTGCCCTGCATAGCCGATGAAAACAACTGCTGAGAAATAAGATGTACCGTAAGCAAAAGCAGTGAACCATGGTCCGACGATTCTGCCTCCCAGAACAAAATCATTGACGTTTGATGTCATCTTGCGGCAATATATGCCAATGCCTATCATTAAAGCGAGATAAGCGATCAAAATGATCCATAAAGCCATAGAATAAACCTTCCTTTGTATAATATTGCTGCAGTTTAGTGCTTGCACGCATCAAACAAGGTGCACTTTAAATCACTAAACCGCAAAGTAAAAAATAAAGGGAATACCGAATCCTGCATAGACTCGGCAGATCCCTTAAAACAATTATAGGCTATATATATACAAAAGTCAACATGCATTAACTATTTTTGTCGGATTTGGCCTATTTTTTTTCTATAAATTGTATTATTTTTCCTGCTCAGCAGCGAATTCCCGAACTATTACATCACAAAGGTCGATAAGTTCATTGATCTCATTGTCGGAAAACAGTTCAAATCCTGAAACGCTTCCTGCAACCTGTTTGAGAAGAAGAGCTTTTCCGTGTATCTCGGGGAGCTTTTCACCCTTGCCGGAAACTATTTCTGCAAGAACATTTTCATCGGTATTCTTGATTATTTCATCATCGGTACAATGAACAACTACACAATTGCCGAATCTGTCGGCCTTGTCCATAAGACGGCATGCTTCATTTACGGTAATTGTTTTTCCTCCGAAAACATTTGTAAATGTTCCCTGCTCAAAATCAAATTCTATTCCCTCAATAACTGCATCCTCCCCTATTACTTCAAGCAGAAGTGCTTTACGGTCTGTATTAGTCATTATTGTAATCTCCTTTGCATTGTTATCTAATATTGCTCCCTCAATTAACTATTGAATTTTCTGCTTGCCCCGCTGTCGAAATCCGTCGTCAGAAAA
>JBJERX010000063.1:0-3324 GCA_051882495.1 Huintestinicola sp.
TCCGCTGTAGCCCGAAACGGCGTGACAGGTCACGGGATAATCCTTCGGCATGATCCCCGCATTGACCAGCGGATAAACGCAGGCAATAAATCCGCTTGCGTAACAGCCGGGGTTTGCCACTCTTTTGGACGTTCTTATCCTCTCTCTGTGTGCCTTGGACAGCTCGGGGAAGCCGTAAGCCCAGTCGGGATCGGTTCTGTGTGCGGTGGAAGCATCGATAATGCGGACATTCTCATTTTCCGCCAAAGCAACAGCTTCAATTGCCGCAGCATCGGGCAGACAAAGGAATGTAATATCCGAAGCATTTATAAGACGCTTTCTCTCGTTAACGTCCTTTCTGAGGGATTCATCTATTTTAAGAAGCTCGATGTCCGAGCGGTTTTTCAGTCTTTCAACGATACGCAGTCC
The DNA here is from genome assembly GCA_051882495.1 of Huintestinicola sp. GTDB lineage: Bacteria > Bacillota > Clostridia > Oscillospirales > Ruminococcaceae > Huintestinicola. The sequence continues at coordinate 409 of JBJERX010000063.1, forward strand.
TGTCGTACCTTCCTGACCGTCTATAAAAATCTTGAACGGCATAAAATTTCCTCCTGTCCAATTTTTGAAAGTACCCTTTCAAAAATGAATAATTATACCATTATATTATAATGTCGGCATATTAATTTATCGTGAAGATACTGTATTTCTTTTATAAATTTATGCAAAACATTCAGCAATATTCATTTGCTTTGTGAATATATGCAAATTTGACTGTATATTATGCGCATACAGTGTATAATACTAAACACCCATTTAAAAACCCATAAACGCAAGCTTTTTACGCCGATTTCTTCTCCGTGATTTAAATGGTGTTTAGTATAAGATAAAATCGTAGTGTGTTAATATGATATCATACAGCGAAACAGGCACATGGAATAAGCTCCCATGTGCCTGTTTGGATAAATAACGTAAAAGTGGTGTTTCAAAATGAAATACTTATTTTACTATCTTCTCGATAATGCAGGAATGACCTTTATTCTCATCATAGCTGATACCTACAAGAAGTATCTCTCCGCTGAAAGCAGCCAGCTTGTCGGTATAATGCTTTTCCTTTATTTGCTCAAGTGCATTTGAAGCGGTTTTATTGTATTTCAGCTCAATAACCATAGCAGGTGAATCAACACCCTTGCGTGGAATGAATGTGAGATCGGCAAAGCCTTTTCCGCTTGGCAGCTCTCTGAAAATCTCGTAGCTGTTTCTTGCGGAATAGTAGGCAAGTGCAAGCGTTACCGACAGGGACATTTCATTGTTGTAAGCAATAATGGAAGTGTTTTTTCTGTGCACTTCTTCAAGTATTTCGGCAACCTTATCAGCGTCGCAGGCAAGGGTAGCGGAAAGCAGTTCGTCCGACTGACGGAGCGAGTTCATGACCTCTTCCCAGCCGCCGTCCTCTATGCAGTTAATAAACTCCTGTTGAACCTCTTTATTGGGTATCCAGGCGGTTTTGGTATCAAAATCATATGTGAGATAGCCGAGATGTATCAGAAGCGTGAGCACATCATCGGCGGAATGGAGCGATACCATATCATTCTGGAATTTGCCCGTATTTACGGGAATATGCTCTCCTGCGATCATTCTGATGACCGACTGCCGCAGACCGTCCATATCAATTTTTATATACATCTGCAAGGCTTCAAAGGTTTCCGTTTTTGTCCAGAAATTATCAAAACAATGTTCTGTGACAGCCTGAACAACAGACTGAGGATTATATATTTCAATACCATTGACCATATATCCGTCATACCACTTTTTCATATCGGTTACTGACATATCTTGATTTTTGCAAAGTGATACAACCTCGTCAGCTGTAAAGCCTGTGAACTCTGCAAATCTTTTCTGATTAGCCATTGAGTATTCACGATACATATTAAGTGCCGAATGTTCGCCGTATTTTTTGACAGGAAGAATACCCGTTGCATAGTCAAGTGCCACATATGGCTGCTCTTTGAGCAAAGTTCGGAGATAATTAAGATACAGCTGCTGTCCTGCGGAATCATTTTTATAAACTCTGAAAATGCAGTCCCATTCGTCAATTATGAAAACGAAGGGTATGCCTGTTGTTTGATAAATTTCAAGCAGCATTTCATCGGAGGTATAATCATCCGGCAAGTCAAGATCCGCATATTCACGTTTCAGGTCACGGATTATTGATTTTTCAAGCCTGTCTATCATCAATTTGATATTATCGGATTTCGAAGCGAAACCTCTAATATCAAAACGAAAAACGTTATACTTGTTAAGGTGTTTTTCAAAGCTGTCTGATTTTGAAATTTTTAGTTTGCTGAAAAGTTCTCTTGAATCACAATCTCTGCTGTAATATGCGGAGAGCATATTTGCCGTCATTGATTTACCAAAGCGGCGAGGACGGCTAATGCAGATGTGTTTATCGGACGTATCCAATAAGCTGTTTGTGGCTTCTATCAGCATTGTTTTATCCACGTATATTTTTGAGTTTACTGCCTGTCTGAAAAGATCGTTGCCGGGGTTAAGGTATATTCCCATTTTCACACCTCCCGAAATTATTCTGAAGTTATTATCATTATTATACCACATATTCCCGCCCGTTTCAATACTCGGGGATAAATTGTTGCAAAAAGTTTTGCAAAAATATTTTTGACGTTCCTTTTGGAATCATTACCAAAAAGAAAGAGCACACGGCGTAAACCGTATGAAATGACTATTGTCAGGCTTAAAATACATAAGCCCCTCAACCTCTTCCTTAATTTACTAAAATAAAAGGCTACTGCACTTCAAATGCAATAGCCTTATTTCACTTATTCAATACATCGCTCATATTTAAAAGAGCATCAGCTTTTTCTTCAGACATCATACGTAAATTCTCAATCAAATGTCTTTCCTTTTCGGAGAGATAAGCACACTCCGTATCATCATTGAATATCTCTGCCAAAGAAGAACCGAGTGCGACCGTAAGCCGTCCGAGCGTTTCAATGGTTGGCTGCCTGGTGCCTTCTTCAATGCCCTTGAAATGGTGTCCCGACACACCTGTAATCTGTGTAAGGCGGTACATAGACATATTCTTATCTTCCCTTAGCTTGCGTAATTTCTTGCCGATATCCATTAAACCGCCCCTTTCAGTAGTTACCTTAATACTATTATATACCTGAACAGGCAATAAAATAATATCCGTTTGGACTTGAATATATGGACATTTAGGTATATAATATATAGTAACAAAAGTGAATAGAGGCTGTTGCTATGAATATTTACACCGTAAGTTTTTTCGGACATAGATATATTGAAAAACCGTCAGAGATAGAAAAACGTCTTGACAAGCTACTGCACGATATAATCATACAGAAAGAGTATGTTGAATTCTTGATAGGACGGGACGGCGATTTTAAGGAAACGCTGAATAAATCTTCCAATTTGCTTCAAAATGTGGTATAATAGAGA
>JBJERX010000064.1:0-13900 GCA_051882495.1 Huintestinicola sp.
TAAGCTTTGGCACTTTTTATACTTTTATGCCGTTTTTTATTGCTTTTGCATTGCATTATTGACAATGTCACTTTAACATAATAAATTTTTTGCCGTGCTAAGTGCACGGCAAAACCTCTAATCGGAGTTTAATTGTGAAAAAATCTGCGTACTGCGGGGCTGCTGCACCAATGATGAAGCAGTCCCGTTTCATTCACGGAATTGGTCAGTGATTTCTCAGGTATTCGCTTTTCAGCTGTCTGGGAAGGTAAGCTACGATCGCTTCAAGGAGCTTTTCATTGGGAGTGAATATCAGACGGACCTTTCCTGCACTTGCATGCTTGAAGTCAGCAAAATATTCACCCTCGCCTGTACCGTCCGAGGCAAGGACTGTGGTAATGCCGCTGTCTGATGCAGGAGCTTCGGAAAGCTTTCCGAATGCGGTAAATTCGGTGAGTTTCGCCGTAATCAGACGCTTTCTCTTACGCTTGCCTGTTACCTTATCAATATCAAGGTCGCCGTTTGTGAAGATATATTCATACTCCACTCCGCAGCCTGTAAGCAGGTAATATGCAAGATAAAGCAATCCGGCAACTCCTATAAGACTGATGGGGGGGATTATAAACATCAGAACCAATGCACAGAGTATGGATATTCCCAGCATTATCCCGATTTTTTTCAGGATATCCGCCCCTCCGGATTTCTTTTCGATAAGCTGTTCAGCGTACATATCATTTAACATTTAATAACTTCCTTTCCGGTTTACGAATAAATATATGTTATTATTGCGAATTGAGATATATTATATCATAAAAAAACAGAAGATTCAAGAAAAAATACTTGCAATTTCATAAAATATTATGTATAATATATTTAAGCATCAGAAAAATGGTGCTGTATATGATTACTGTGCAAAAAACAAACGCAGAGAAAGGGTACAGTAAGCCGTTGAGAAAATATGCACTCAGAGAAGAAGGAAACATCCCGAGATGTGCTGAGATTCCTTCCGTGTGTGTCAGCGAGCCGAATTTCACCCCGGAGCGGTCATGCTTAAAGCCGGAAAGCAAGTAGGCATGAACGATCAAGCCTCGTTACGGCTGAGAAGATGTCCGTCTTTAGTTATGTACAGGTGGTTTATCAGGTTAAATAAAATTTTCCTGTCCTGTCATAATGTTTCAGTCATTCCGGCTGATTCCGTGACAGGACAGTTTTTTGTGCGTGATTGTATTCAGACTGATAATTCAGAAAGGATTGGTAGTAACATGAAAGAACAGTTGGAACAGATTCTTGCTTCTGCGGAAAAAGAGCTTTCGGGCTGTGCAGATCTGAAGCTTATGGAGGAGCTGCGAGTTAAGTTTCTCGGCAAAAAAGGCGAGCTTACAGCTATCCTGAAGCAGATGGGCGGACTTTCTCCGGAGGAAAGACCTGTTATCGGTCAGCTTGCTAACAAGGTTCGTTCGGATATTGAGGCTAAGCTTGCGGAAAGGACTTCCGCTCTTAAGTCTGAGCTTGCTGAGAGGACTCTCCGTGAGGAGACTATTGATGTAACTCTCCCCGGAAAGGCACCCGAAGCAGGCAGACTTCATCCTCTGACAGTTACCCTTGAAGAGGTCAAGGAAACATTTCTTGGCATGGGCTTTGAAGTTGTTGAAGGTCCTGAGGTCGAGACAGACCACTACTGCTTTGAGGCACTTAATATGCCTAAGCATCACCCTGCAAGAGATACGCAGGATACCTTTTACATCAATGACAATGTGGTTCTCAGAACTCAGACATCCTCGGTACAGATACGTACAATGGAGAACAGAAAGCCTCCTATCAGGATAATCTCTCCCGGACGTGTTTACCGTTCCGATGCGGTGGACGCTACACATTCTCCCCTCTTCCACCAGATCGAGGGACTTGTTATTGACAAAGGAGTTACTCTCGGAGACCTTTACGGTACACTTGATCTGCTTATGAAGCGTCTTTACGGCGATGACTGCAAGATTCGTCTCCGTCCTCATCATTTCCCCTATACCGAGCCTTCCGCAGAAGTTGATATCATGTGCTTTAACTGCGGCGGCAAGGGCTGTCCTATGTGCAAGAACGAGGGCTATGTGGAGCTTCTGGGAGCAGGTATGGTTCATCCTAAGGTGCTTGAAGGCTGCGGCATCGACCCCGAGGTCTACAGCGGCTTTGCCTTCGGTATCGGTCTTGAAAGAATCACAATGGGCAGATTCAATATCAATGATATGAGACTGCTTTATGAGAACGACATGAGATTCCTCAGCCAGTTCTGATAAATGGAAAACGCCGACAAAAACAGCTTGTTTCTGTGCTATAAAAAGCGTTTCAGATTTAAGCAGCGCTTATGGAACATTCTCAGCATAACCTATACGGTAATTCTTATCCCACTTCTAAAGCTTCTGGACGGAACTGATTACAGTACGTTATGGAGAATAGTTTCCATAGTAACGAGTATTGCTTTGATAGGCTTAAATATAAAGCAGAGCAGGTCGATGAAAAAACAGCTTGAAGGCTTATCCGAAAATGCGGCTGACAAAATTGCCGCAGAGCTTGAAAGCTGCAAAAATTTCAGAAGCTTTTATTTCACTTCGGAATACCTTTTTTCGGTTGAGGGACTTATACTTCCCTACTTTGAGATTGACGAAGTGAAAACAAACACCTATGTCGGTTCACCTTCGGCGACAAATATCGTCTTTAAGACGAAAAGCTATGGTAAATGCACCGTCACCGTTGGTTTAGGATTTATGAACGAGGAATTCTACAATATGTTGATACAGAAATGCCCGTCGGCGGAGCTTCTGTTCCGAGTGAACTATCAGAAAGCGGATATGAACGAGTATTTCAAGACCGTCAGGGCGGAAAGCATAACTGTTATCAGGAATAAATAAGGAGGAAAATTCTAAATGGATCTTTCAATGAAATGGCTCTCCGATTATGTTGATCTTGGCGGAATGTCCGTAAAGGATTTCTGTGCAGGCATCACCATGAGCGGTTCTAAAGTTGAATTATATGAGACAGAGGGAGAGGAGATCTCCAATGTTGTTGTGGGCAAGGTAATTGACGTTAAGCCCCATGAGAATTCCGACCATATGGTCATCTGTCAGGTAGATGTTGGCGAGGCTGAGCCTGTTCAGATCGTTACAGGTGCTGCCAATATCCACGGCGGTGAGATCGTTCCCGCTGCACTTAACGGCTCCACTCTGCCTAACGGTGTCAAGATAAAGAAGGGCAAGCTCAGAGGAGTTGAGTCCAACGGTATGCTTTGCTCTCTGGGTGAGCTGGGCATCACAGTTCATGATTTCCCCTATGCTATTTCCGACGGTATTTTCGTCCTGGAGCATGAGGAGGGCGAGCCTGAATTCAGAATGGGCATGGATATCAAGGAGGCTATCGGTCTCAATGATACAAGAGTAGAGTTTGAGATAACTTCAAATCGTCCCGACTGTATGTCCGTTCTCGGTCTTGCAAGAGAAGCTGCCGCAACCTTCGATCTTCCTCTTAATATAAAGGAGCCTGAGTTCAAGGGCATCGGCGGCGACGCTTCCGATCATCTCAATGTTAATATTGAGAACAAGGAGCTTTGCTCCAGATATATCGCAGGCGTTGTCAAGAACGTTAAGATCGGCCCATCTCCTCTCTGGATGAGAGAACGTCTCCGTGCCAGCGGTGTTCGCCCTATCAACAATTTCGTTGATATCACAAACTATGTAATGCTGGAATACGGTCACCCTATGCATGCTTTCGATATCAGATATATTGAGGGCAATGCTATCAGGATAAGAAATGCTGCTGACGGCGAGGAGATCACAACTCTTGACGGTGTTGTAAGAAAGCTTACTCCCGCAAATCTTGTTATTGCCGACGCTAAGAAGCCCGTCGCTGTTGCAGGCGTTATGGGCGGCGAGTACAGCGGTATCATGGATGATACAACAGACGTTGTTTTTGAGGCTGCGTGCTTCGACGGTGCATCCGTCCGTACTACGGCAAAATCTCTCGGAATGAGAACAGACGCATCCTCACGCTTTGAAAAGGGTCTTGACCCAAGAATGTGTCTTCCTGCCATCAAGCGTGCTCTGCAGCTTGTTGAGGAGCTGGGCTGCGGTGAGGTCGTTACAGGTCTTATCGACTGCTCAAACGGTGCCGATACTCAGAAGTCCGCTCCCTTTGATGCCGCTTGGATAAACGGCTTCCTTGGTACCGATATCCCCGAGGCTGAGATGATAAAATATCTTGAAAAGCTTGATTTCACTGTCAAGGACGGAACTGCATATGCTCCCGCATACAGAATTGACATTGAGTGCAAGGCTGATATTGCGGAGGAGATAGCACGTCTTTACGGCTACAATAATATCCCTCAGACCATCATCAACGGCGTTGCAAGTGCAAAGAGAACACCTGCACAGAAGTTCTCAACAAAGATCATGAACGCTTGCACAGCTCTTGGCTGCAGTGAGATAATCACTTATTCCTTTATTTCACCAAAGTATTTTGATAAGATAAGACTTCCCGAGAACAGCTCCCTGAGAAATACCGTAGTTATCACAAATCCTCTGGGCGAGGATACAAGCGTTATGAGAACCACTATCATCCCATCTATGTGCGAGGTCCTTGCAAGAAACTACAGCAACAGAAACCAGAGTGCTGCTCTGTTTGAGCTTGGCAACGAGTACATCCCTCAGGGCGGCGAGCTTCCTGTTGAGCCTCTGAGACTTTCTGTAGGTATGTATGGTCCCCAGTATGATTTCTATTCCCTCAAGGGAGTAGTGGAGAAGCTTTTTGACATTCTCGGAATATATGGCTGCGAATACGAGCCTGCAAAGGATGATTCCGTATTTGCCGAATACCCTGCATTCCACCCGGGAAGAGTGGCAGTTGTAACAAAGGACGGCAAGGCTCTGGGAATCTTCGGCGAGCTTCATCCCGATACCCGTGAAAATTACGGCATTGATGTAAGAGCATATGCTGCAAAGCTTAACGTTCCCGAGATGATGGAAGCGGCTGTTGAGAACAAGACCTACAAGCCTATCCCCAAATATCCCGCAACCACACGTGACCTTGCTGTAGTCTGCGATGATTCCATCCCCGTAGCACACCTTGAAAAGGCTATCACAGAGGGCGTAGGCAAGATAATGGAAAGCGTATCACTGTTCGACGTTTACAAGGGCAAGCAGATCGCTGACGGCAAAAAGTCTGTTGCATTCAACATTGTAATGCGTTCCCACGAGGGTACACTTACAGACGAGCAGGCTGATTCCGCAGTCAAGAAGGCTCTGAAGAAGCTTTCTGAGCTTGGAGCGGAGATCAGAGGCTGACATTCTGATAATTAATATTATAGCAAAAAAATCCGCCGTTTCCCATGAGGAATACGGCGGATTTTTTATACTAATCACCATTTGTTCTATGGATAAAGACGGTGGATAGAATATGCCCAATCAAGGGAGTTTGACGCAGAGTGGGCGTATTATAGCCACCGTATTTTATCCATAGGTTAAATGGTTATTAGTATTATACCGATCTCTGTCTATAAAATATAACCAATTGTTCTATGGACAAATACGGCAAGTCCGGTGCATAACGGGAGTTGACTAATTCATCATCGGGTCAAAGGGCTCCAGCTTCACGCCGCCGTAAACTTCACATGCATAGACAAATGATATCATATCATCGCCGTCATGGAATATCGACTCCTTTATAATAAGGGGATATGTCAATTCCTCGCCGCCGTTCTCCGCAAGGTCGTTGAGCAGCTCCAGCGCCCTTTCCGCTTTTTCCGGGGTACTGAGATCTTTGAATCCATCCGATCGCATCAGCTCGCTCAATGCTTCATCCACTATCTCCATCTCACGAAGCTCTGTATCAGTAAATCCCTCCCTGTCCTCTTCGGGATCGGAAGCATCGGCAGGCAGAAAAGGGGTATCTTCGGTTTCCTGTTCAGCTTCGGACAAGCTCTCGGAGTATGATTCCGTAAGCTGCGTGCCAGTCATCTCCGTAACGGACACGTCAGATGCCGGGACAGTTGACTTGCACGCAGTAAACAGCATACATAACGTCAAAATAACAATAGTTTTTTTCATAAAGCACTCCCCCGATCAGTTCTCGGAATCGGAATTGTTTTCACCCTGTTCGGCAGAAGGAGCGTCACTGACCGTTTCTGCGGAAGGAGCAGCGGTGACAGGTGCCGATGCAGCTGCACGCTTCGCCTTTTTACGCTTTACTGACTTAACTATAATCAGAACAATTATTCCTATGATAACCAGATACGGAGCAAGATAGATGAGCATGAATAGGAGATCCTCCATAAAATAGGCGAATTCCACTCCCGATTCCTTCAATGTGTTGAGGAGACGATCTCCGAAGGTATCGGTCTTGACAGGTTCAGCCTTGTATTCCTTGACCTCGTTTATAGTCAGATAGACATAGGAATATGCCACATCCGTAGTTATGTCATTCATACGGGATTTAAGCTTGGAGATCTCTATCTGGATATTGGTAAGCTCCTCCTCAACAGCAATGGCATACTCGTCCTCGGAAATATCTGCCAGAAGCTCAAGATATCGTTTTTCCTTGGCTTCATAAATTTCCAGAGTGGTGGACAGATCGGTGAATTCACGCGTCACATTCTCAACAGAGGCATTCTTGCTGCGAAGGTCGCCCAGCCCTGATGCGGAGGTGCAGAATTCATCATACTTTGCACTTGGCACACGGACTGTTGCGTAGTAGGTTTTCCACTTCTCGCTGTCCTCGCTGTACCAGCGGCTGGATGAACCGCCGTCATTGAAATTCTCACGCTCGATAAAGCCGCCGTATGTATCAAGCTGAGATTTGAATACCGCAACAGCATTATCAAAATCCAGCACATCAATGTTCATGCTGCAGGAATAGACAAGCATCTCCTTTTTCAGAGAAGTGCTGTCAATGCCGTTATCGGGGGACGCTGAGGAAGCAGAGCTTACGTCTGCAGAATCCGACATATACTCCTCCGCCGGGGCATCTTCATATTCCGCAAATGACTCGTCCGCTGAATCCTTGCTGTAGTCGGCATTGAATGATTCACCCTGGATAGAATTATATTCGTAAGCAGAACCGGCCGCATAGTAATCCGCCGATGAATAGGAATTGCTTCCGCAGGCGGTAAGAAGCAGCACACTGAGGATAACAGGCAGGATATTACGTTTTTTCATAGAACATCGCTCCTATTTCATAGAATTTTTTTCCGAAAGCTGATCGTGCTTATCGTTATGATATATACACGATTGGAAGCATGGGATTTATGGGGTATACTTGTAAATATTTTTTTAACAAACAACATTATATTTATTATACAAAAGAAAGCGTTTTTTGTCAATAGCTTCCTTATTCGCAGATACATGCTTAATGAAAGATGCTTTTTTTTGATATATAGTATTGAAAAAAAAATACTGATATGTTATAATGGAAGCATCAAAATCATCCGAAGGGACTGTATAAAATGGCAATTCATGAATCGGGCGAGGATTATCTCGAAACTATACTGCTGCTTGAAAGAAAAACGGGCTATGTCCGTTCTGTGGATATTGCCACTGAGCTTGGCTACTCTAAGCCAAGCATAAGCCGTGCTATGGTCATTCTCAGGGAAAACGGCTTTATTACGGTGGAAGCGGGCGGTCAGATCAGGCTCACCAAGACAGGCATGAAAAAAGCTACAGAGGTTTACGAGAGACATACCACAATCTCTCACTTTCTTGAAAAGGTGCTTGGAGTAAACCCCGTTACGGCTGACCGTGATGCCTGCAGGATAGAACATATCATAAGCGAGGAAAGCTATCTCAGAATGAAAGCATTTATGGAGAAGGAATAATACTAAATACCCATTTTACCTTGGATAAATGGGTATTTAGTATAAGCAATAACGCCATAGTACCCATGCATAAGCATGAATACTATGGCGTTTATATTTGGTATCAGCCTATGGAAGAATCATTGCGGGGCTGTATGGGAGTGCCGTAGGACGGGTATGGTATAAGTGACACAGGCTGAACGAATTTCACACCTGCATATATCGGCACCTTGATATTTCTGACCGAGTAATATCCCGACGCACGTACGGAAACCTGATATTCCGCAAAGGGCTTCACTCCGCTCTGGAAGAACGGAAATACCCAGCCGGAGGGTGCAGGAAGTGCGATGGTGGGTGTACGTCCGCGGCGGTTAGTGACAATGACACGATTGAGCATTACTCCGCCGGTCACCACTCGCTTTACAGTTACAACCGCACCTGCGATAGGCTGATCGGTAGTGTCGGAGAATATTTCCAGCTGCAGGAATCCCCAGCTGTTGTCTCCAGTGAGAGATATCCATCCCGGAGATGGACGGAAGCGTGCTTCTGCAGTGGGAAGGGACTCGTCGTCTGCATCGATATCGGGAGGAAGCTCGAAATCGGGAATGATCTCCCCTTCCTGGACAGACTGGTCGGGTGAAACGATATCTGCTTCTGAGGGTATGGATGCGAAAAAGATACCGTTTGTGCCGATATCTTCGTTTGGGACCATATCCGCTCCGTTATTCATTGAAGTGTCAACACGCCGTGTCATGGGTGCATCGGCAGTTTTATCGGCAGAATATGTACCCACTACCGTACCCGGAGTATTTTCATCGGCGGGAAGAGGCATAGGGGTACCTGCAAGGCAATTAATAATATTCTCTGCCGACGGGAAACGGCAGTCGCACTGAACGGGAACATTCATGTTTACGGACATCCCGCTCTGCATAGTCCCCTGCATGCTATTTCCCTGCATGCTATTTCCCTGCATGCTATTCCCCTGCATCTGTCCGCTCATACTGCATCCGTTCATTCCCTGAGGCTTTTCGATGGGTTTCATTTCGGATGAGGATGAATAGAATGTTGATGTACTGTCGATCACTGTACCGTATATGTCACGGGACTGAGCTGTATTATTCCGGTTTGCTTTGCGGTAGAGCTTCATCATTTCTTCCTTATAGCGGTTTGCCATGTTATTGATATCATTGCTGTTATTCACAATATTACCTCCAAGCATTATTTGGATCTCTCTCTCATTCAGACTGTGCTGAGAGAGCAATATTATCCCATGGTAATTATATTTGTCAGCCGCCGGTATTATGACAAGTGATTTGCAGCAGTTGATATTGACATTTCCCGTGCAAATATATATAATGATAATATGTTGATTGACGGAGGAGTCCCGTAATATTGTAAAGGAGACGATGTATATGGACAGATTTGAGCTTGTTTCCCCCTATAAGCCTGCCGGCGACCAGCCTAAGGCCATCGAACAGCTTGTAAAGGGTGTGAATAAGGGTTACAGAAATCAGACGCTGCTTGGCGTTACAGGCTCGGGAAAAACATTTACTATGGCAAGCGTAATTGCCGAGCTTAATCGTCCTGCACTGGTGCTTGCTCACAACAAGATACTTGCCGCACAGCTTTGCTCGGAATTCAAGGAATTCTTCCCCAATAATGCAGTTGAATACTTCGTTTCCTACTATGATTATTATCAGCCCGAGGCATATATCCCGTCTACGGATTCATTCATTGAAAAGGACAGCTCCATCAATGACGAGATAGACAAGCTCCGCCATTCCGCTACACTTGCACTTGCGGAAAGACGTGATGTTATCATTGTTGCATCGGTATCCTGCATCTATTCCCTAGGTTCGCCGGAGGAATACCGTACAAATGTTATCTCCCTGCGTAAGGGCATGGAGATGTCACGGGAAGAGCTTCTTGCAAAGCTTGTATCCATTCAGTATGAAAGAAACGACATAAACTTTATCCGCAATAAATTCCGTGTACGGGGTGATGTGGTCGAAATATTCCCCGCAGGCTCCACGGAAAATGCCATTCGTGTTGAATTTTTCGGAGATGAGATCGACAGGATAAGCGAGATACACGTTCTCACAGGTCATGTTATCGCTACCCTTGCACATACAGCGATCTATCCTGCATCCCATTATGTTGTGTCCAAATCACATCTCCATGACGCTTGTGAGGAGATCATGCGGGAGATGGAGGAGCGTGTAAAATGGTTCCAGGAGCACGATCAGCTTGTTGAAGCTCAGCGTATCAAACAGAGGACGCTTTACGACATAGAAATGCTTGAGGAGATAGGCTTCTGCAAGGGCATCGAGAACTACTCACGGATCCTTGCAGGACGTGAACCGGGAAGCACCCCTGCCACTCTCCTTGACCATTTCCCCGAGGATTATCTGCTGTTCGTTGATGAGAGCCATGTATCACTGCCACAGGTACGAGGTATGAGTGCAGGCGACAGAGGACGAAAGACAACCCTCATAGATTACGGCTTCAGACTCCCCTCTGCATATGACAATCGTCCTCTTAACTTTGATGAGTTCTGGGGAAAGATAAATCAGGCAATATTTGTTTCCGCCACTCCCGGGGAGATAGAAAAGACGAATTCCGAACAGATAGTTGAGCAGGTCATTCGTCCTACGGGACTTGTTGACCCCGAAATAATCGTGAAGCCCGTTGAAGGTCAGATCGAAGATCTGCTGTCTGAGATCAATATCCGTGTGGAGAAAAATGAAAGGGTTCTTGTAACCACACTTACCAAAAAAATGGCGGAGGATCTGACCACATTCCTGCAGGGGATGGGAGTTAAGGTCCGCTATCTGCATCATGACATTGATACTATCGAGCGAATGGAGATAATCCGTGACCTGCGTATGGGTGAATTTGACGTACTTGTAGGCATCAATCTGCTCCGTGAAGGTCTTGATATTCCTGAGGTCTCACTTGTAGCTATTCTTGATGCCGACAAGGAGGGCTTCCTCAGATCGGAATCATCTCTGATACAGACCATCGGACGTGCAGCACGAAACTCCGAGGGTAAGGTAATCATGTATGCCGACTCGGTAACAGGTTCCATGGAAAGAGCCATCTCCGAAACCAACCGCCGCCGCAAGCTGCAGATGGAATACAATGAGGAGCACGGGATCGTTCCTAAGACTATTATCAAGGATGTACGTGATGTTATAGAGATATCCTCCAAGGAGGATGTAAGCCAAAAGACAGGCAAAAAGAATATGTCCAAAAAGGAGAAGGAAGATCTCATAGCAAAGCTTACTGCGGAAATGAAGAATGCAGCCAAGCTGCTTGAATTTGAACATGCTGCATATCTGAGAGATAAGATCAAGGAACTGCAGGACGAATAAATTGCAAAAACGGCTGAAAACCAACATATTGCTTCCCCAATTAACTGATGAAGTTTTATGCGAAGAACCGCTGTCGAAAGCATATAGTAATCAACATAGAAATTGCAGACATTCAGCTCACACAAAACCATAAACGCAAGTTTTTGTGTGGCTTCATGTGCAATTTCTCATGTTGATTACTATGGAAGAAAACCGCAGGAATATGCAGATATTGCAAGGTTTTCTTACGACGGATTTCGACAGCGGGGCAAGCAGAAAATTCAATAGTTAATGGGGGGAGCAATAGCAGCTTGTTGGTTTTCAGCCGTTTTCAGAACCTGTCTTCACAAGAAATGTGTGCGGATTTTCGAGCATAATTTTGTATAAGACAAGGCAAAAATCCGCAGGCGGGCTGGTCTGTCGGTCAGCCCCTCTGTCACTTCGTGACACCTCCCCCCGCAGGGGGAGATTACGCCCGGCAAGGATTTTTAACGCAGTCTTAGGCAAAATTTGCCGAAAAGACCTGTGCATATGCTTGTGAAGACAGGTTCTCATATATGCAAGCCATGCAGTAGTGTCAACACACCCCGGTATCATTTAGTCTCGTCGCTTTTGTATTCATAAATTGATTGGGGCCGCATTGATGCGGCATTGCTTCTGAACTGGTTAATATCTGAGCTGAAAAGCTTTTCCAGATCGGATGAGTATCCTAAGATCACCTCCGGGTGCTTTCGTTCGATTTCATTAAGGAACACTACCGCTTTGTTTTCATTCATACAGCACTCGAATTCAGAACCATCATCCAAGTAAATCATTATTGATCTGCGTTTTACCTTTGCTCCGTTATTGGTCACAAATCTGCTGTAGTAGTACATCCAGCAGATTTTTTCAAAGCTATGTATATTTTCGCCGATGATCAAGTATTTATTTCCCACGATACATGTTGAACCGCAGTA
Organism: Huintestinicola sp.; assembly: GCA_051882495.1. Lineage (GTDB taxonomy): Bacteria > Bacillota > Clostridia > Oscillospirales > Ruminococcaceae > Huintestinicola. Next base: position 12,114 of record JBJERX010000064.1, read on the forward strand.
ATTCAATGAACCCTCCATATCACGCTCAACCTCATCAAAGCTTATGGAGGCTGACTGACAAGTTGTTTTCAGTTTATTGTAATTGGTACCTGCGAAATATTTGAGAGCAAGGGCTATCGTGACCACCGCTCCTATAATGGAGATATAGAAGTATTTGTCAAGGTCACCGAATGGGATCACCTTAACAACTGCTCCGATTATTACAAAGAATAAAGTATAGCGAAGCATCTCATAAGCCCGCAATGTATCAAGCTTATATTTCAGATCCTTTTCTCTGATCTTTGAATTATCGATTTTGTCTGTTTTTTTCTCAGAAAATTTTATTGTCATTTTCCTATACCTCCAATGTAATTGTTTAAAAGCCGGAACCCCCTCATGCTGACAAGGCTCAGAACTGATGCGATCATTTTTTTCGGGCTGTCATTTCTGATTCCTCCATATCGCATGATTGTCGAAATAAGGATATATGATCGACAATATCTGCATCCGTATACGCATAAAAAAAGAAACCACGTATTTACGTGGTTTCTTGGTGGTTGCGGAGGCTGGATTTGAACCAACGACCTTCGGGTTATGAGAGCGGCATTTTGATTTTTGTATACTTTCACATCCTTTTGTAAAATGGCTTAAATACGTCATTTATGCCCTTATCTGTCTTGTATGTTTCAGCAAGCTTTTGTTGTCAAAAGTAGCTTTTTACAATAAATGTTGTCAATTTGTTGTCAATTTTGCTGTGTAATTTCTGACGCAGTTATAAATATCGTAGTTCGTCCGAATTTCGGACGAACGAATGAAACCCGCTCCGAAGCCTAATAGCTTGTCTCTGATCGGAGCGGGTCTGCTGTTATTAGGTTGTATGCTGTAGGCTCTCCTTTCTATCGGCTGCCTTTGTTTTCATTCCGCCTATAAATGCAAAATACATTAAGGCAATCTCCGAAAGAGGTGTGCAGCCTGTCACCTTGCTAAGCATTTCAGCGTTCTTAATTACCGCCTTGTCGAACTCCTTGCCCTGTGGAGTATCTGCAAGGAAATTCAAAAAGGCTTTAACGTTCTGCTTATCGTTCATATCCTGCGTGATTTCTGCATTAGCCTCAATTATTGCGGCTCTTATTTCTTCGTTCATTATGCTGTTGCCTCCTCTCCTGCGGGAACGGTCTCCTCATCCTTGTGCCCCGTAAAGAGATATACAGCCCACTTAAAGCCCTGCACAAAGCCCAAATACTGATAAGTGATAGCCCCGTGAGCAGCGGCACACTCTACAGCATCACGTTCACTGAAAGAGAGCTTATGCTTCTGAGTGAGCTTGTCAAGCTCCTTGAATGTGTTGTTTTGTGCCTCTTCAAGCTCGGGTATCATATCATCGGTAAAGCCATTACCGAAAAAAATCGAATGTAAATCGGGTGTTACCATTATTCAAAATCCTTTCTATGTATTGACATATCAGCGGAGCGGTGCTATAATGTGAATAGTCTCCCGCTCCGTTTGCGGGTTGGTTGGTTCTTGACCTCATCGGAGTGGTTACCGATGGGGTCTTTTTTTGTTTGATGCAGTTAGTATATCATGCACTTTCTTATTGGCTCCTGTCCTCCAACTATTGGAGAACCAAGCCAATTTTGGCTTCGTTCTGATAGGTTGCCGAAATTTTCGGCAACTCTCTGCTCCTTTGGGAGCGGGTCTTATATGCTATCACCTCCTTTCAATGCCCGAGGGGAGCGGAGACCGTTTCACCCTTCTGCAAATTTCATATTAACTCTTGCCCCGTAATTCATATACGGAGCATAGCCGCC
>JBJERX010000065.1:0-13862 GCA_051882495.1 Huintestinicola sp.
AGGGGTATAGCAAAGAATTTCAATAAACTGAATGTGCTGTTTGCGTGTGCAAATCCTTCGGTATGACATTTTGTCGCTTCATGACGATTTGATAAGTTTCAGAATGGTGGGAAATGAGCTGAACGCTATTGCCAAGGAGATAAACACTTACAGAAAAATCAGTGATAAAAACATCAATGCACTTAATACACAGCTTGATCTTCTGGAGAAATTCACCGGGAAGTTCCGTATTCCGATTCCCGAAATTGTCGGGGAGGATGAAATTCCATGAGCAGAAATATCGTGCGTCATCTGAGGTTTTCAAAAAGCGAATATGAAGCTATCAGCAGAAAAGCATCTTATCTGAAAATTCCCGAAGGCAGATTCATCCGCAAAATTGCAATTCAGGAAAATATAAAAAGATATGATCTTTATGAACTGAGAAAAATCACAAGAGCTTTCTACTACTGCGGCGACTCCCTCGAACAGATAAGAAAAATTGCCGAAACAGAAAAAACGAATATCTGCCTGAGATAAAAAAATTGCAGGACAGATTTTTGAACATCAGTAAATCATTTGAAAAAGAAATAAAGAAGCTCAGACCCAATGTGTTGCTCTGAGAGAAATGGAGAAAATTATGGAGAAAAACAAAACCGAGATTATTGCGCAGATTGCTGCGCTGTTGTCACAGCTTGTTGATGACAATGATAATCAGCAGAAATCATCTGATAAGAAAAATTCCGAAAGTCCCGTTGAGATGCTGACTATCAAGGAGTGTGCCGAAGCGGTAACAGGATTATCGGAGCATACGATTCGTCAGCTTGTAGCGCAGGAGAAGATTCCGTATATCCGAACAGGCAAGGGCAAGCGTGGCAAGATACTTATCAGTAAAGCGGCATTTTTGGAATATCTGGGAATCACATCATAAACAAAAATATGAGCATTATATGCCGACATATTTCTGATTACATACTTGACTTTATGGCAGTAAAGTGTTACAATAGAAATATACAGGAGTATGTCATAAAAATCTATGTTTATTTAAGGAGAATAAATTTTATGGCTACTATCAGAAAAAGAGGGGATTCTTATCAGATAAGAGTTTCCACAGGTTACGATACAAAAGGAAATCACAAGGAACAGGCAATGACCTGGAAGCCCGAGCCGGGTATGACGCAGCGGCAGATAGATAAAGAGCTTAACCGTCAGGCGGTAATGTTCGAGGAAGCGTGTATGCATGGCTATAAGGCTTCTGCGGTCAAGTTTGAGGAACTGTCTGAGGAATGGTTTGAGGAATATGCCAAGCCTAATCTGCGTAGCACCACTTACGAGCGTATGCTCCAGCTCAGGCATCGGGTTTATCCTGCGATAGGTCATCTTCGTATCGACAAGATAACTGTTCGTCAGCTTCAGGCGTTTGTGAACTCTCTTGCGAAAGAGGGCGCAAACGAAAAGACGGGCAAGCCTCTTGCTCCGAAAACTATACGTCACAATCTCAGCTTTATCTCGGATGTGTTCAGCTATGCTGTGAGAATGGAGCTTATCTCCGATAACCCTTGCAGCAAGGTTGTTATCCCTAAGGGCGAGGTCAAGGAAAAGCAGATCTATTCTCAGGAAGAAATGGAGCTGCTGCTTACAAGGATCATGGGTGAGCCTGTAAAGTATAAGGCGTTCTTTTTCCTTATCGCATACAGCGGTTTCCGCCGCAGCGAGATGTTGGGACTTGAATGGAAGGATATTGATTTCGAGAACAATATCATCAGCGTCCGTCGCACCTCCAACTACACTGCCGAGCGTGGCACCTACACCGACACCACCAAGACCAAGCGGTCACAGCGCACCTTGAAGATCTCACCGTTCATTATGGATATTCTTCGTGAGCTTAAAGATGAGCAGGACGCCGAAGCGCTCCGTCTGGGAGATAAGTGGGTTGAAACCGACAGGCTGTTCACCAAGTGGAATGGCGAGGAAATGAATAATCAGACGCCTTACGGCTGGCTTAAAGAGTTCTGCGAAAAGAACGAGCTTCCTTTCTATGGTATTCACAGCTTTCGTCATTTTGCGGCATCTTCTCTTATCTCCGCAGGACTTGATGTTACCACCGTTTCGGGTGCGTTAGGGCATTGCAACTCAGGAACGACTTTAAATGTATATTGCCATCAGTTCCAGACCGCACAGGCGAGGGTATCAGAGGCTATGGACGAGGCGTTCGGATTCCTCAATAAAAGAAAAGATCATACAGCATGAAGTACCGCTGCGGACAAAAAATAGCAAATAGCGGACAAGTAGCGGACAAGCCCAAAAATCAGACAAAAAGAAAACTCGCAAACAACGCATATACGTTGTTTGCGAGTGCATTAAATGGTGACCCGTACGGGAATTGAACCCATGATTACGCCGTGAAAGGGCGTCGTCTTGACCTCTTGACCAACGGGCCTTAACAAAGCTGCCGATATTTCAACAGCCTGTATGGTAGCGGCAGTGAGATTTGAACTTACGACCTACCGGGTATGAACCGGTTGCTCTAGCCACTGAGCTATACCGCCATAATTTGTTTCGTCACTGTCTTCAAGTGACTTATTTATTATATACCAAAAGTCTGCATATGTCAATACTTTTTTGCAAAAAAAATCGCTTTTGTTAAACTTGCACATTATATCGATGTTATTCGCAATATTTTCACACTATATCTAACATAAAAGAAACGCTTGTTCTTGGATCTCCATGGAAATAGAACAGTTCTATGTCAGAACCTTCATCCAAATCAAAATCCGCGACATTTGTACGAAGCGTAAAGCTATACGAGCCGCCTTCAGGGAGAACGATCTTATCAAAGTCCTCAGGTTCTATTTTCTCACATTTACCTTCCTGATATACCTTTATCAAGAATTCATCCGAATAAACGTTATGCAGCTCTCCGCACGCATCACTCACAGTAATATCAGCTGTAAGCATACCGTCGCTTAAACAAGCATTGCTGTATGATATAGCCACACCGCAGCATTCTGCCTCATGTTTATCACTGTATATATGATAATACAAATTGCCCATTTTCTGAGTACCGTAAAAGCACTCGAAAATAAAATTGTCTGTTTCAGAGAATATGCTGAGACAGAATGAATATATTGATACAACGACAAATACAACGATCATTGAAACTGCCATACGCTTGCTGATTGAATTTTCAACAGGTGAAAAATCGTCTTCCAAAGCCTTAGCCATTCCCATTCTCCCTTCATAAATTAATGTAATATTATCATAATGCATAAGTATTATCAAGTCCATTAATTTGCACTCATTGTTAACAATTTGTAGATTTTTAGAGTGAACAGAATTATAAGACTCTTACTCCCCTGCTGACTCAAAAAACATATCAAGTTCATCAGACACACGAAATATAGAAACACTTTTACAATCCAGAATACTATCAATTTTTCCGGAGAAACATTCATACTTTATTAAGAGTCATGCACGCGGGATATGCATAAAGGCGACAATCAACCTATTCATAAATATGCTTGATCCCCCGCCGAACCTCTGTTTTCGGAGGATAAATCGGTATCTAAAATATGTGATTTTTGTACAATCTGCACTCTAAATATATGACAATTAAATTATAGTTGTAACACTTTGACAAAATTATTCAGATAACTTTATGCATGTTTTTTTGTCAAAATTGGTTGCTGTTTTTTTAATAATATGTTATAATAAAAACGTTACAAGGCGAAGCTGTAATATACTTCTGCCACACTTATTTTTGGAGGTATTTTAATATGGACGGAAGCGGATTCCTCAAAACGGTCAACTTCGGCGGATTTGATAAGAAAGACGTTCTTAATTATGTAGACCAGCTTAACACAAAAATATATACACTCGAAAATGAACTCGAAGAGAAAAAGGCTCTCCTCGAGAACAGCGGTGGAAATATGGAGGATAAGGAAAAGTATGAGCAGCTCCTCTCTGCTGATAAAGCAAAGATCACAGAGCTCCAGACTTCCAATGATTCCCTTAAAATGCAGCTGAAAACAACAGAGGATGAGATGGCTCAGAAGGATGCTGAGATCGCTGACCTCAAGAAAAAAATAGCTGATATGGAGAATGAGCTTGTTGACGCCAAGAATAAAGCTGCTGCAGCTTCATCTAACGTTGACAACAACGCTCTCGACCTCTCCAACGTATTTATCGAAGCTCAGAGAACTGCAAATACGATCGTTACTCAGGCTAAGGAAAATGCAAGAAAGATGGACGAGGATGCAAAGAAGCTTGCTAATCAGGTCGTTGATGACGCTAACAGCAAGGCTTCTACTATCGTAAAGTCTGCTGATGAAAAGGCTTCTAAGATCCTCACAGATGCAAACGACAAGTCCGCAGAGATGCGTACTGCTGCTGACAACATGAAGGCAGTAATCCTTGCAGAGGTTAAGGAGATCACAACTAATATCAATAAGCTCCAGGAAGTATTTAACAGCCTCACAGGCGACAGCATGACAAAGATCAAGGAAACATCCACGATCCTTTCCGATACAGAAGCTACACTTACAAAGGGCGGTATACCTCAATTCAAGGCACCTGCCGGTGTTAAGCCTGCTCCTGCACCTGCTCCGGTTCCCGTTGCAGCTAAGCCTGCTCCCGCTCCTGCACCTGCAGCTAAGCCTGCTCCCGCACCTGCTCCTGCAGCGGCTAAGCCCGCTCCTGCTCCCGCTCCTAAGCCTGCACCCGCTCCTACTCCTGTGGCTTCCAAGCCTGCTCCCGCAAAGCCCGCGGGCGGTCTGAACAAGGGCTTTGACTTTGATCTCAGCGAGATCCAGAAGCTTGCTAACGCGATTGATGCCGGTGCTTCTAAGAACAGCACAAAGGGCACTCCCCTGAATGATGGTTACGACGGAAACGTAGATGCTAAGAGCATAAAGCTTTCCGACATGATGTAAGGCAGGCTGAGCCTGCACCACATCGTTCCGGGAGAACACTTTGACAAACAATTAGCTGCTCGGTAACGATACATAACAAGCTTTCCGACATGATGCAAGGCAGGCTGAGCCTGCACCCGATCGTTTCGGCAGATTATTGTTATCATAGATAGTCGCTCGGTAACGATACATAAAGTATTCTGCTCCGCAGTCTTTGACTGCGGAGTTTTTTTGTACTCAGTTTGTTGTGCCTTGCACCTTCAGGTGACTTGACGAAGGTTATGGGGATTTTCTAATCTTTAACAAACCTGTACAAATCTGTCAGCTATAACGAAGCCCTTGTTGTAAAGCTATTTTGACGGGTGACTGCCCGCCCGCGGTTGCAATAGATTGACTTTACTATCCATCACCTTTGACATATCGTTCAAGCATCGCCTACATATTTGCAGCTTTCTTTGATTGGTTCAATCCGACTAAGTTAATGCAAAAAAACTGCTGCAGCAAATGCCGCAGCAGTCATCAGTTACTATGGTATAGAATCGTTTATCAAACGAGCTCGATAACTGCCATTTCAGCAGCATCGCCGCGGCGAGGACCAACCTTAATGATTCTGGTGTATCCGCCGTTTCTTTCCATGTACTTAGGTGCGATTTCATCAAACAGCTTCTTAACAACGTCTTCCTTAGTAACGTAAGCAAGAACCTGACGCTTTGAATGAAGGTCATTTGTCTTAGCTGTTGTAATCATCTTTTCAGCCATAGAGCGAACTTCTTTAGCTCTTGTAACTGTAGTTTCAATTCTGCCATTTTCAAGCAGGAAAGTAACCATAGCTCTCAGCATAGCCTTTCTATGGTCGCTTGTTCGGCCCAGTTTTCTGGTTCCCGGCATTATGATCACTCCTAACTTATAGTGGGACTTGGTGATTATTCCTCTTCAGAGCTGAGGTCAAAGCCCAGAGACTGGAGCTTTTCCTTAACCTCGTCGAAGGACTTCTTACCAAGGTTTCTAACTTTCATCATTTCTTCTTCTGACTTACTGATCAGATCTTCAACGGTATTGATTCCCGCACGCTTCAAGCAATTGAATGAACGTACTGACAAGTCAAGTTCCTCAATGGTCATCTCAAGGATCTTTTCCTTACCCTTGTCGTCATGCTCTACCATCATTTCTGTGATAGAGGACTCATCCGAAAGATTGCTGAACAATTTCAGATGCTCAATGAGGAGATTGGCTGCCTGAGATACGGCTTCCTTAGCAGATACGGTACCGTCTGTCCATACCTCAAGGATAAGCTTATCGTAATCCGTAACCTGTCCAAGACGAGTATCCTCGACCTTGAAGTTTACTTTCAGTACAGGCGTGTAGATAGAGTCAACTGCGATCACATCAAGACCGAGATTAAAGAGCTGCTTGTTCTTCTCAGCAGGCACATATCCGCGGCCGCGGTCGATAGTGATCTCCATGTAAAGCTTTGCGTCCTTATCGAGAGTAGCGATGTGCATATCAGGAACAAGGATGTCAACCTCAGAATCAGTCTTAATATCGCCTGCAGTAACAACGCATTCGTCCTCTGCCTCGATATAGATGGTCTTGGGGCCTTCTCCGTAAAGCTTAGCAGTGAGACCCTTCAGGTTAAGGATGATCTCAGTAACATCTTCCTTAACCCCGGGAATAGTAGACAATTCGTGGTGCACGCCGTCGATCTTTACAGATGTGACAGCAACACCGGGAAGCGAGGAGAGCAGTACTCTTCTGAGGCTGTTGCCCAAAGTAGTACCATAGCCGCGCTCCAGAGGAGCGAGAACGAACATACCGTATGTGCCGTTTGTTTCCAGCTTAACGGTATCAATTTCCGGCTTTTCGATTTTTTCAAGCATTTATAAAACCCTCCTATTTTCGCAAAGTCAAGTGATAAGCCTATATTACTTGGAGTAGAGCTCGACGATCAGATGTGTCTCTGTCTCGTAGTCGAGATCCTCTGTAGCAGGCATACGAACAACCTTTGCAGCAAAGTTTGCCTTATCAGCTTCGAGCCACATAGGAACAACTCTGCTTGCTGTCTGCTCAACTACATCCTTGAACTTTACACTGTCGCGGCTTCCTTCGTGAAGAGCGATAACATCGCCAACCTTAACTCTGTAGGAAGGGATATCAACACGCTTGCCGTTTACAGTAAAATGTCTGTGAGAAACAAGCTGTCTTGCCTCACGTCTTGTGAGAGAAAGACCCATTCTGTAAACAACGTTGTCAAGACGGGACTCAAGAACAGTGATAAGATTGTCACCGGCCTTGCCTTCCATCTTGGAAGCGATCTCAAAGTAGTGATAGAAGGGCTTTTCGAGTACACCGTAGATGAACTTGAGCTTCTGCTTTTCCTTCAGCTGCATGCCGTATTCGGAAAGCTTCTTTCTGTTATTAGCACCGGGATTTCTGTTTGATTCCTTAGAGATACCCATTACCATAGGGCTAATACCGAGATATCTGCATCTCTTGAGGATAGGTTCCTTATTTACAGCCATTTCAATAACACCTCCTGAAAATTAGACACGTCTTCTCTTAGGAGGACGGCATCCGTTGTGGGGTATAGGAGTAACATCCTTAATGAGTCTTACTTCGAGACCTACAGTCTGGAGAGCTCTGATAGCAGCTTCACGTCCAGCACCGGGACCCTTAACGTAAACCTCAACGGTCTTAAGACCGTGCTCCATAGCAGCTCTTGCAGCAGTTTCAGCAGCTGTCTGAGCAGCAAAGGGAGTAGACTTCTTTGAGCCTCTGAATCCGAGACCACCTGCGGAAGCCCAGGAAAGAGCGTTACCCTGTGTATCGGTAATAGTTACGATAGTATTGTTGAAAGTGGACTGGATATGAACAGCACCATTTTCAATGTTCTTACGTTCACGACGTCTTCTGATGGTTGTAGCCTTTTTGCCTTTAACCTGTGCCATTGTTCAAAGTCCCTCCTTACTTCTTCTTATTAGCGATTGTCTTTACAGGACCCTTACGAGTTCTGGCGTTAGTCTTGGTTCTCTGACCTCTTACGGGGAGACCCTTACGGTGACGAACACCTCTGTAGCAGCCAATTTCAACGAGTCTCTTAATGTTAAGAGCAACATTTCTTCTGAGGTCACCTTCAACCATGAAGTTATGGTCGATGTAGTCACGAAGCTTTGCAACATCGTCCTCAGTAAGATCCTTGACTCTTGTATCAGGGTTTACACCTGTGTTTGCGAGAATGATCTCAGCAGATTTACGACCGATACCATAGATATAAGTGAGTCCGATCTCTACTCTCTTATTCTTGGGAAGGTCAACACCGGCAATACGTGCCATTAAAAATACACCTCCGCTTAATTTCAGGGAACATTGCTGTTCCGTTTTTACATAAGCGAAATCCTTGTTTCAGACGGCCTTGCAGCCATCACAGCAATCAGCCCTGACGCTGCTTATGCTTAGGATTTTCGCAAATTATCATAATCTTGCCTTTTCTTTTGATAACCTTGCACTTTTCGCAGATAGGTTTAACTGAAGGTCTTACTTTCATTGATAATTCCTCCTTAAAAAATGGTGAATACACAATTTTAGGAAATTACTTAGCTCTCCATGTGATTCTTCCCTTTGAAAGGTCATAGGGTGACATTTCAACGGTAACCTTGTCGCCGGGAACGATTCTGATATAGTTCATTCTCAGTTTACCGGAAACATGGGCAAGAATCTTATGTCCGTTTGCAAGCTCAACCTGAAAATTGGCATTAGGGAGAGCTTCTATAACTGTTCCCTCAATCTCAATTACATCTTCCTTAGACAAGCAAATGCCTCCTTACGGAATAATAGGTTTTGGTCATATACCTTTGGGATCAGCGGATTTTGTATACTCCGCAATAACGCTTCTGAGTTTTTTGTCGGTTAGAGAGACGGTATCAATGACAGTATTGGTAGGAAATACATGCTTTAAACGCTTTTTTTTGGGTTTTTCCAGCTTTCTTTCCTTTCCGTCAGCGATATAAACGTACTCGTCATCCGCACTGATAACAGCCATGAACTTTCCTTTGTCCCTGCCTGCACCGCTGCGGACTATCATGCCGCATTTAACGTCCACATCAGCGTCCCCCTCAAATTATAGTAGGCTTGGTAAGCAATACCGGCCCATCGGACGTGATTGCGATTGTATGCTCGAAGTGAGCAGAGAGTGAACCCGATTTAGTCAACACGGTCCAGCCGTCGGGAAGAACTTTGACATCCTCACCTACCGCATTGATCATAGGCTCTATGGCGAGTGTCATGCCGGCAACAAGTCGTGGTCCTCTTCCGGGCTTTCCGAAATTCGGTATCTCGGGAGATTCGTGGAGCTTAGCTCCCACCCCATGACCTACATACTGCTTGACAACGCCGTATCCATAAGAAACACAATGCTCCTCAATTGCATGGGAGATATCCCCTATGCGGTTACCGACTACAGCCTGTTCAATGCCCTTGTACAGGCTTTCCTCAGTGACCCTGAGAAGCTGTTTTGCTTCCTCAGAAACATTTCCGACAGCAAACGTGTAGGCATTATCACCATTGTAACCGTCGATGCAGGCACCAACGTCTATGCTGACGATATCACCATCCTGAATAAATTCATGCTTGGAAGGGATACCGTGGATCACCTTATTGTTGATCGAAATGCAGGCGGAACCGGGGAAACCCCCGTAGCCTAAGAAGTTAGGCTTTGCACCATTCTTTACGATGTAATCATGAATGATCTTATCCAGCTCATAAGTGGACATTCCTACGCGGATAGACTGTCCGCCGTAATGGAGAGCGTTAGCCGAGATCTGTCCGGCTAAACGCATCTTTTCCAATTCGGACTTTGATTTAACAATAATCATTGAAATACGCCTTCTCTGAAATGATCAGGCATTGATTGCCTCAAGAACAAGCTTGGAAGTTTCAGCTACTCCGGACTGACCAATTACTGTGTGAAGCTTGCCCTTACCCTTGTAGAAATCAACCAGGGGAGCAGTAGCCTCATGGTAAGTCTTGAGTCGGTCAATAACAGTTTCGGGAGCGTCGTCCTTACGCTGAACAGCGTTGCCGCCGCACTTATCGCACTTACCCTCAACCTTAGGAGGATTAAATTCGATGTGGTAGGTAGCTCCGCAGCTTTCGCAGACTCTTCTGCCGCCGATACGTGCCTTGATCTCCTCATCAGGTACGCTGATCTCGATTACCTTATCGATCTGAACGCCCATAGCCTCGAGAGCCTCAGCCTGGGGAACAGTTCTGGGGAATCCGTCAAGAATGAAACCGTTTTTACAGTCATCCTCAGCGATTCTGTCCTTTAAAATGCCGATTACAACATCATCAGGAACGAGAGCACCTGCATCCATAAAGCTTTTAGCCTTAAGTCCGCATTCTGTGCCTTTCTTAACAGCAGCTCTGAGAATGTTGCCTGTAGATATCTGGGGAATGTTGAGGGTAGAGCTGATGACCTCAGCCTGAGTACCCTTGCCCGCACCGGGAGCACCGAGAAGAATAAGATTCATAACCGTTTCCTCCTTGTTCATTCTTGTCAGATTGATTATTCAAGGAAGCCCTTATGATGACGCATCATCATCTGAGATTCCAGTGTTCTTACAGTTTCAAGTGCTACGCTTACGAGGATGAGGATCGAAGTACCGCCCATTGATATGTTCATAGCAGGAACTGCCATATTGAACAGGATGGGGAATATCGCGATTATACCCAGGCAAACCGCACCGATAAGTGTGATCTTGGAAAGTACCCTCTGAATGAAATCGCTTGTAGGCTTACCGGGTCTGATACCGGGAATACCGCCGTTATTCTGACGGAGGTTGTTAGCGATCTCAACGGGATTATACTGCATTGAAACATAGAAATAGTTGAATGCAATAATAAGCAGGAAATAAAGTGCTGCATACCATCCGCTTGATGTGCTGAAGAAATTCAGGAAGCCAACATAGAACTTCTGACCGAATGTCTCGGGATTAACAGGTCTCTTAACAAACATTTCGATAGTCTGAGGAATGGACATAAAAGCCATTGCAAAGATGATAGGCATAACGCCGCTCATTGCTATCTTGATAGGAATGTGAGTGTTCTGACCGCCGTACTGCTTTCTGCCAACAACACGCTTAGCATACTGGATAGGGATACGTCTTTCGGAGTAGTTCATAAGAACTATGAAAGCGATCATTGCAACATAAATGAGGAGAACAAGGATGTCGAGGAAAATGTACTTCTTGTCAGTCTTAGCAAGCTCAACCATTGCAAGCATATCCGAAGGAACTCTTGCAACGATACCTGTGAAGAGGATAATAGAAATACCGTTTCCGATACCGTGCTCATTTATCAGGTTTCCGAGCCATACGATAAGGCTTGAACCCGCTGTAAATACCGCAATGATAACACATGCAGTAAATACGCCTTCAAAGCCTGTTGTGTAGCTGACAGCACCCTGATTTCTCATTGTAAGGTAATATGCGTAGGACATTACGAAGGATATTACAAGAGCTGTAACGTTAGTGATCTTCTGCAGCTTTTTCCTTCCCTCTTCACCTTCCTTCTGAAGTGACTCCAGAGGAGGAAGAGCGTATGTCAGCAGCTGGATGATGATCTGAGCGTTGATGTAGGGCTGAATGGAAAGAGCAAACAGAGTACCCTTTGCAAGAGCTCCACCTGACATAAGATCAAGGTAAGAGAAAATGTTGCCGCCTGACATCATGCTCTTGAGAACATCTGCGTCAAGATACGGAACAGGAATTGCACATCCGAGACGGTAAATGATTATAATGAGTAATGTGTAGAGCATCTTTTTACGGAGCTCAAGGTTTTTCCAAGCATTTCGCATGGTCTGAAACACATTACATCACCTCAGCCTTCCCGCCTGCCTTTTCGATTTTTTCCTTAGCAGATTCACTGAATGCAGCAGCCTTTACAGTAAGGTTCTTTGTAAGATCGCCGTTGCCGAGGATCTTAACACCATCGTTGACCTTCTTGATAATGCCGCTTGCGAGCAGGAGCTCTGTATCAACAACTGTTCCGTCAACGAAAACGTTAAGCTTGTCAACATTTACAGTTGTATAAGTTGTACCGAAAATATTGTTGAAGCCTCTCTTGGGGATACGTCTTGCCATAGGCATCTGTCCGCCTTCGAAGCCGGGTCTTACACCGCCGCCGGAACGTGCGTTCTGACCCTTGTGGCCCTTGCCGGCAGTCTTGCCGTTACCGGAACCATGACCTCTGCCGATTCTCTTAACGTCCTTTACAGAACCCTCAGCAGGAGATAATTCATATAACTTCATATTAGTTGCACCTCCCTGTAATTATGCGTTTGTTACTGTGATGAGGTGAGCGATCTTCTTGATCTTGCCCTGTACAGCAGCGTTATCCTGCTGTGTAGTTACGTCGCCGATTTTACGAAGGCCGAGAGAATATGCAGTAGCGATCTGGTCCTTCTTACAGCTGTTAAGACTTTTTACAAGCTTAATGTTGAGTGCCATAATCACATATCCTCCTTAACCTAAGATTTCCTTTACAGTCTTGCCTCTTACAGCAGCAACTTCCTTAGCGCTGCGGCAGCTTGCGAGACCTGCAAGTGTAGCTCTTACTACGTTGCAAGCATTGTTGGAACGAAGTGACTTAGTTCTGATATCCTTGATACCTGCCATTTCGATAACGGCACGAACAGGACCGCCTGCGATAACACCTGTACCGGGAGCAGCAGGCTTCATGAGAACACGGCCTGCACCGAATTCTCCGATAACCTCGTGAGGGATAGTAGAACCCTTGAGAGAGATCTTAATTAAATTCTTCTTAGCATCTTCGATACCCTTACGGATAGCATCAGGAACTTCGCCTGACTTACCGATACCGAAACCGACTGTGCCGTTTCCGTCACCGACTACTACGAGAGCAGCGAACTTGAAGATACGTCCGCCCTTAACAGTCTTGGAAACTCTGTTAATAGCAACAACCTTTTCAGCGAGTTCGAGATTTGAAGCATCTATCTTAGCCAAAAGTATAACCTCCTTGTAGATTATATTAGAAATTCAGGCCGCCTTCTCTTGCGCCTTCAGCGAGTTCAGCAACACGACCGTGATAAAGGTAACCAGCTCTGTCGAATACAACATCAGTGATTCCCTTAGCCTTGGCAGCAGCAGCGATTGCAGCACCGACCTTGCGAGCACCTTCCTTGTTGGCACCTGTGCCCTCGAAGCCCTTGTCCATAGAAGAAGCGCTTGCCAGGGTTACACCTGCAACATCGTCGATGATCTGTGCGTAGATGTGCTTAGCGCTGCGGAAAACGTTAAGTCTGGGGCAAGCAGCAGTACCGCTGATCTTATTACGAACTCTGTACTGTCTCTTAGCTCTTGCAGCCTTACGATTGATCTTCTTAACCATTTAGATTCAACTCCTTTTTCAACTGGAGAATAGTAGTCCCGAAGACTGTCCCATTCTCTTACGTATATAGGAAAACAAATAGCTTGTAAGCAGAGAAGAATTACTTCTTACCCTTACCGGCCTTACCTTCCTTACGGATGATACGCTCACCGGTGTAACGGATACCCTTGCCCTTATAAGGCTCGGGGGGTCTCTTTTCTCTGATCTCAGCTGCGAACTGACCAACGATCTGCTTGTCAATACCGCTTACAATGATCTTAGTAGCAGCGGGAACTTCGATCTTGATTCCATCGATCTCAGGAATTACGACCTGGTGTGAATAACCGAGGTTCATAACGAGATCCTTGCCCTGCTTAGCAGCACGGTAACCGATGCCTTCGATATCAAGAGACTTTGTGAAGCCGTTTGTAACGCCTTCAACCATGTTAGCGATGAGGGTTCTTGTAAGTCCGTGAAGTGACTTGTGCATTTTACCCTCGGTAGGACGGCTTACTACGATTTCATTGTTTTCCATCTTGATAATCATATCTTTGTGGAAAGTCTTTTCAAGTGTACCCTTGGGTCCCTTTACGG
>JBJERX010000066.1:0-47955 GCA_051882495.1 Huintestinicola sp.
GATTGGTCGTATTCTATCCACCGTCTTTATCCATAGAACAAATGGTTATTAGTATAAAAAAGAAAGCAGATGCATGATGTACTGCTTTCCTTTTTTTCACTGTCGGTATTTCATTTTTCATCATTGCAAAAAATGATAATTATACAATAACCCCTTGAATAATATCATCAAATATGATACTATTATAGCATAAATACCTGACAGACAGGAGGAAAAAAAGAAATTGAAAAAAATGGTCACAATAATCCTGATAGTTAGTATTGCCGCCGTATTGACAACGACTGTTATCCTCGTGTGCAATGAGCAGAAGGTCAAGGAGCACTCTCCCCTCAAATCATATTCATACAACAGCAGCGGCGGAATGACCGGCGGACATGACAGTATTCAGATCAGACAGGAAGATGATGAAAGGGCTATCATAATTACATCATCGGCTGAATGGCATAACAGTGACGCTGTCATAGGCGAATACTATGTGCCTATTTCGGTTCTCAATGCTGTTGAAAGCATTTTTGACAAACACAAAATGTACAGATACAACGATCTTCCCGACAGTAAAATATTTGCTTATGACGCTCCTACCTCAAGCTACCAATTCAAATACACGGACGGAAATGCGGTATATTTCAGCAGCTCCGATATGATCCCTGATAAGGGTTATAAGGGTCTACGTAAAATTGATGAGCTGCTAAGCGATGCCATTGCACATGGCGAAAAACTTCCTGCTCTTGTTACGGAGAATCAGACTGACAGCGAATCCTTCCGGGAGCTGATCACTGGCAAGTGTACTCTCCGTGTTTATGAATACAGCAACAATTATCTTTGCTACAGGATCGCAAACGGTCTCGAGGATGAGCTGGAACTGAGCGGAGATATTGTGCTGTATCGTATTGACGGTGATGACCGTCAGGAAATTTACCGTGATGACAGCGGATACGAAATAAATGCCTATGCACTTCAGTGCTATGATGATTTCATAAAACCCACAGATCGTCTCACTGAGGGAAAATACATACTTAATGTGTCGGGGTATGAAGCTGAATTTGATATAGTCAAGTGACATACATTTGAAAAGAAGAAAAACGGATGGAAAGAACGCTCTTCCATCCGTTTTTATTGAACCGAACCGTCAGTTCATATAATACTCATAATAAGGGATCATAACAGAATCATTAACAATTTCATTCACAGAAGTGTACTCCGCATCGGGATCGCCGTTTATATCCTCTTCAAACAGCGGAGCATCATCGGACACAAGACAACCATTTTCCAATCTTATCATCTGTATATATGCATATCCCATATGACCCGTATGTTTCAGAAAGCCGTTTTCTCCGGGATAGGAACAGAAAACCGAATGACCGCTTCCTATGCTGCCTGCCGGAACAGCTTCCGTTCCGTCAACGTAATAAACAGATGTCTGATAATCCGCTTCGCAGGTACCTGTTTTAACAAACAGCTCGGGAATACCGTCCTTGTCGATATCATAAAGATTGAATTCCACAATAAAAGAATAGCCTTCTTCGCCGTTGGCACCGGCAGCTGAAAAATCATAAAGCAGCTCATCATATATCCTGCTCCAGCTGCTCTCGCCGGAAAGGAATTCCTCATATAAGGAGGGCGCGTCATAATATGTGAGATCGACCACACCATCCTCCCGAGATACCCTGCCGTCATTAAGAGATAACGACGGATTGTATATTCTTTCCTCTGAGCCGACCATTACCGATGCTTCAATATTTGAAACAATATCGCTGATATTTCCTTTTACGATAATAAGCTCCCCTGCTCCGCCTTCATATAAAAGCTTTCCTCTTTCAGGCATCCCATCCTCGGTAAACTCTCCCCATAAACGTTCATATACGGTTATAGAGCAGTCCTCGGACGCGGGAATAAGCAGATAGACCTCTTCGCCCTCACACTCAATATAGCTTAAGCTGTCAAGATATTTTTCAAAGCCCATGCCTTCAAGATCATTTGCAGCTTGTTCAAACAGATCCTCGGCGGTATTACCCGAGTATTCACCCTCGCAGCCTAAAAATACCACTCCCAAATATCCGTTATTATCAAGTATTTCCTTTGAAAGCTCTTTCATCTCAGGAGATGACATGTCAAATTTTTCCTCAGACACAGTTGTTTCCTCTGCTGATGTGTCTGTCGGAGCTTCACTTGTTTCTTCCGATGTGTTATCTTTCGAAACAGTACCGCTTTCTGATGATGCTTCGGTAACAGTGTCGGATAATACTGAGTCTGTGTTCCCCTGAATACCTGATCCCTCCTCTGCACTGCTGCACCCTGCTCCGAATAAAACAGTACACAGAAGCATAGATAATAATGCTGTTTTCCTGTACATTGAATCAACTCCCTTTCACTATTTTTCACTGAATGATGTCAGCTGTTCCCATCACTTGCGGGATTTACATGAACCATAATATGCTTTACCTTCGGAAAATTATGTTCAATATCATCATGTACTGCTTCTGCTATATTATGTGCTTCCTGCAGTGTGAATGAGCCATCTGCCTGTATTTCCACGTCCACATAGATCTTATTGCCGAAGATACGTGTCTGAAGCAGATCTATCCCCTTTACATCCTCATTTTTCATAACACAATCTCTTATCCGGTTTTCTGTTTCTTCATCGCAGGAATGATCTACCATTTTATCCATAGCATCCTTGAAAATATCAAAGGCTGCCTTAACAATAAAAACAAAGATCACAAGGCTGGCAATGGAATCCATGATGGGATAGCCAAGTCTCGCTCCGCCGATTCCTATCAGAGCACCTACCGAAGAAAACGCATCTGAACGATGATGCCATGCATCTGCCATTAATGCACCGGAATCAATTTTCTTTGCATTATATCTTGTGTACCAGTACATTCCTTCCTTGCTTACAATTGATACTATTGCTGCGATCAGTGCCAGAATGCCCGGCACCTCCAGATCACTGTAATTTTCCTGAGTAATTGTACTTATCGCATCCATGCCTATGCCCAGTCCTGTGATAAACAGAACAACAGAAAGTATGATAGCCGCAACGCATTCCATACGTTCATGACCGTAGGGGTGCTCTTTATCAGGCTTTTTTGATGCCATCTTTATGCCGATGATCACAACTACTGTACTGAACACGTCTGATGCCGAATGAACTGCGTCGCTGATCATTGCATTGGAATGGGCAATGATTCCCGCAAGGAGCTTGAGCACAGACAAAACAATATTTCCTGCAATTGTGACAAATGACACTCTGTTTGCGATCTTCCGGAAATCAGCTTCCGTAACGACAATTTCCTTACCAATAGCTTTGTTCTTTACCATATCTGTTACCTCCATATGATTTACCGATCTGTAACCATCAGCATCCGGTTAAAGGTCGGTATATGATAACTCTGCGGCACCAAATATGTGGGTGTTCAGAAAAAAGGTATAAAAAAACATCCACGAATCAGTATTACAACTACTGTCCCGTGGATGTGATTTCCCACTGTCACACATGTGACCCGACTCCATGAACTTATGTCACGGTCTGCTCAGATTGTACTGTAGATTTTATGCAGTGCAAAGAGTTTGTTGTATTATATCATATGCAGCCGTGCTTGTCAAGTGCAAAACATTTATGTATCGGATGTATTTATTTAATTTTTTGTAAATTCTTAATTAACAAATACATCGTCATTCTTTGAAAATATGTTCATTTCAGAATACATTATTCTTTTTTGTTTTAAATGTTGAAATGCAATATTAAATATGATATAATCTATATAATACTTTTTTACAAGAAGGTATACCATTATGAAACATAAAACGATTGCTATGTGCGTTACCGGATATGATCCCGAATATGAAAGCTTAGTTGTAAACGGTGTTCATGAACGCTGCTCAGTGCTTGGAATAAACCTTCTGGTATTCTCCCCTATGACAAAAAAGCCTGAGCTTAATTCAGGTTTGCAATTCTCCGAAAGCATTATTAAAGGTGAAACGGAAATATATAACCTGATCGATTTCAGCAGTATTGACGGACTTATTCTCATGGGTGACAGCTTTATTACCAGAGACTGCATTCCTGTGCTTGAGGAAAAGGCAAAGAAAAACGGTGTTCCTGTAATAAACATCAATGATACAGAATACCTGCTGGAACACAATGTTTTGCTCAGCGACAAAGCCGCTATGAAATTCCCTGTCAAGCACCTTATCGAAAAGCATAATAAAACCAGGATAGGCTTTATCGGCGGTTTCCCGGGAAATGTACAGACAGAAGAGCGTCTTGCCGCATACAAGTCCGTCCTGGAGGAATCGGGCATCCCCTTTGACCGGGAGCTTGTTACATACGGTGAATTCTGGAAAAAAGCTGCTGAATGCACAGAAAAGCTCATGAGCCTTGAAAACAAGCCTGACGCCATCGCCTGTGCAAGCGACTCTATGGCATTTTTCTGTATGGATAAGCTGAAGGAGCTTGGATATCGCATTCCCGAAGATATTGCCGTAACAGGCTTTGACGGTATCAAGGACTGCGATGAATACTCTCCAAGGCTTACAAGTGTAAGGAGAGATCACAAAAAGGCGGGTTCTGAGGCAGTTAATGTTCTTTCTAAGATCTGGAACGGTGAAAACGCCGCTGTGACAACATATGTCGATTCTAAAATCATAATCAGGGAGTCCTGCGGATGTCACGGGGAAAATGACGTATCGGCGGATTTCTACAGTGAACGTTATTCAGAAGTATTCAAACTAAAGGAATTCAACTCATATACCACATACTCCAATGCTGTATTTGCAGGCTCGGAAAACTCCGCAGAGCTTTTTGGCATAATGAGTAAGGGGGCGGATTTCTTTAGTTTTAACAGAATGTTTGTCTGCATTTCCCCTCAATGTGAAAGCATCTCCTCCTTTACCGGACAATCAGGCCGTAATTTTATCGGTATCTCCGACAAAATGCTTTCGATGGTACAGTATGGTCACAATGTTCCTATTTATACAGAATTCGATACAAAATCAATGGTTCCCGCAGATATTCTTAATGAAGAAAAGCCTGTTTTCTTTGCCTTCTCACCCATGTATTTCAAAAACAGATTTCTTGGCTATGTAGCATTTGAGCCTACAAAAAACGAAGGTGAAGGCGATCTGTTCGGAATATGGCTGCTGAACATCTCTCATAATGCAGGAAGCTTTTATATGAACAAAGCACTTGAAACCTTATATGTGAGAGATCATCTGACAGGACTGTATAACCGTCATGGAATGGAACAATTTGGAAACGAACTGCTTAAAGAGGCAAAGGAAAAGCACACTACATTTACTGTAATATGTGCCGACATCGACCGTCTTAAGCCTATCAACGATACCTACGGTCATGAAGCGGGAGACAACACTATTCTTCAGACTGCAAACGCTATCCGTCTTTCCATGAATTTCAACGGTATCTGCATACGCACCGGAGGCGATGAATTCTGCATTCTTGCATCAGACTGCTCAAATGATGTTATAACCGAATATTTATACAATATCGAACGTTATCTTGAAAAATACAATTCAGACAGCGGACTGCCTTATCAGGTAAACTGCAGCTGCGGATTTGTAACTGTTTCAGCTGACGAAATAGACGATATAACGAAAACTATTTACAAAGCCGACGAAAACATGTATATCGCTAAATACCGGAAGAAAACTATTAATAAATCTTAAAAATCACGGGCTGTGATTATTTCATCTGTCGGCTTTGTCTATAGAACGATTAAAGATCAGAATAACAACAGCCTACAGAAAGCCGGGATTTCCCATTTATGAGAAATCCCGGCTTTCTTCATAATCTTTCGACAGCGGTTCTTCGCAAAAAACTAAATCAGTCAATTGATGGAGCAATAATAAAAAGGAGCGTGAGCTTTTGCGTCACACTCCCCGATAAAATGAAGCTTATCTCTCTGTTTACCGAAAGAATTACGCATTATAATACATATCGTATACTATATATCCTTGGGTTCCTTTTAATGAACCTTCATATGTTTCCTGACACATCATACATCTGGGTTCATTCATAGGTATTCCGCTTGTTGGGTATATCTCATATTCCGATGAAGTTTTAAATCCTACACGATTATAGAAATGGTAATCTCCTTCGACAGTTATCCCCTTAAAGCCATGTTTTTTCACCTCTTCAATACCAAGCTTCAGCATTGTAATTCCGATATGCTTGTGAAAAAAATCTGCGTGAACCGAAACAGGGGCAAGCATAACAATACTGCCGTCATTTATATGACCGCCCTCTTTTGTTTGCGAAAGAGGAAATCTTGAAAAGAGAAAATGCCCTACTATCCTTCCCTCAAGCTCTGCAACAAAGGAAAGTTCAGGAATATAATATCCGGACACTCTTATCTCCTCTATAAGTGCTATAATATCACTTCCGTCAGAATAATCGGTTCCCTCTTTGAATGAACGTAAAACAAGGGAAATAATGTCCTTATAATCCTTTGTCATTTCCGGCCTTATTGTAATATCGTTCCTCATGTCATATTCTCCATACTATGGTTGACACTATCCGAAATAGCTTTTATACTAATCCCCCTTTGTTCTGTAGATAACGTTTGCAGGTAGAATTGGCACCAATCAAGGAAAGCGACCGCAGGCGTGCTGGTCTGTCGGTCAACCCCTATGTCACTTCGTGACACCTCCCCCGCAGAGGGAGATTACGCACGGCAAGGGAGCTTGACTACGATCAGTACAATTATTGCTGTCAAATTTATCTACAGGTTAAAAGGAGGATTAGAATTAGTATCAACAGTTTCTTTTCTTATTAAAAAATGAAGTTTGAAGCTTAAAACTCGTATCTTGTTCCTTGTGAAAGCAACAGTCCGTTTGTTAATTCTACACATAAAATTATGGTACATTGTTTTCTATTGTTGCCAGGGCAATAATGGTATCTTTTCCAAATCGTTCAAGCATTATTTTTTCAGATTCCTTACTCCGGCTTTTCAAAGTATCTGCTCCTTTAATATTCCTATTCGTAGCGTTCAATTACCAAACAGCCTTCTGAGCATCAATCAAAAGCGACAGAACGAATTGGCACAGGCTCAGCCATATTTCAATATGTCAAGCAGTTTAGCTACCCGATCAATTCCATTATACACCAAATAATAGATACAGTCAAGGGAAGAACAAACCGATCAATTATTATAACCGAATTTTCCCCTCCCCTATTGACAAATCTGTATCCATGCTGTATAATCGTTATTAAACGTGTTTAATATAAAAACAGAGAGGATAGGTATTCTTGGATAAAAGAAATATTGATGCTACACGACAAGCTATACTTGACGCTGCCGAAAAGCTCATGACAAGCTGCAGCGACCCGTCAGAGGTAACTTCACGGGCTATAACCAAAGAAGCAGGAGTTAACCTTGCAATGATAAACTATTGCTTCGGTTCCAGAGAAGCACTGTTATTTGAGGTATTCAACAGGCTACGAGCTCAGGCTCAGGAAATAAACCCCACATTTGATATGATACTGAAAAGCGGAATGTCTCCAAAGGAACAGCTTATCCATCTTCACTATGAAGCAATGAAAATGATGTTCAGCCACTTCAAACTTGCAAAGGCAACAACAAAATATGTCCTGTTGAATCGTGAAATATCTGCTCAGCGTGGCAGTCTGGGATTTATCAAGACTCATTTCGGTGACAAAAAGACCGAGGGAGAATGCAGGCTTATTGCATATGAGCTTTCAAGCATCCACGAGCTGGCTGTTCTGAGATATGAGGAAATAAAGGAATCCTGCGGGATCGACCTGACAAATAATGATGATCTGATGAAATACGTTACAGAGCATGTTAACATGTTTCTTGGAGACTGAGGTGTGATATATGTATATTTACAAGCTTTCAACCCTGCCGGAAAACGGTCTGCATTTCGGAGGAAAAGCATGTTCACTTGACATGCTTTTGAAAAATAAGCTCCCTGTCCCCGGCGGCTACGCAATAGCAGCGGAAGCATTCTCAGATGGTGAGCTGTGCATCGAAGCAAAGCATGAGCTTGACACGCTGATAAGCAGCCTGTCATCATCCTGTACATATGCAGTGCGTTCATCTGCCGTTGGCGAGGATGGGGATGAGTCCTCCTTTGCAGGAGCATACGAAACAATAACGAACGTACAGTTATCCGACCTAAAATCTGCTGTAAACAAGGTTGCTGCATCTGCCAGCAGTGAGCGTGTTTCCGTTTATGCCGGCAGCAGGAACGAACAATGGGGTCGGATAGCTGTAGTTATCCAGCAGTTTATTTTTCCCGAATATGCGGGTGTGCTTTTCACCTCAGACCCCATATCTGCAAGCTCGGAATACATGAAGGGAAATTATGTCAGAGGCGAGGGAGAACGTCTGGTATCAGGCGAAGGCTCGGACGGTGGATTCTCCATAAATGCAGTAAAATATGCCTGCACAGGCTCGGATGAAATCAAGCCCTACGGCAAAAAGCTGTTTATCTGTGCAAAAAAGATTTTATCGCTCACCGGCAGACCCCAGGATATTGAATGGGCAGTCTCAACGGGTAAAGTATACATTTTGCAGGCTCGGCCTATAACAACGATTTTCCGGAACAACAAGGACGGCTTTGATATCAATGATTCACTATGCCAGGAGCTGCTGCTTTCAAAAACGAATGTAGGCGAGATATTTCTTCGTCCTGTTTCTCCCGTAACCTACGGTTTTGTGAGCAAAATAACAGAAACTATCGGTTTCTCCCTCATATCAAATGTATACGGTCAGCTTTATGCAAATATCAGCGGTGTCTGTTCACTGCTTGTCTCATTTGGCATGACCAAAGAAAAAGCATACAGAACAGTTAAGGAAATTGCAGGAGGGATCCCTGAAAACACAGAGATACCCATTTTCCCCTTTGACAGAAAAAAATTCATCCGAGATCTGCTTGAATTAATGAAAGGCTCAGCTTCAAAGAAAAAACATAGGATAGACCTTGGCAAAAATATCGCAGACCGCATGACTGAGCTGTCCAATGAAATAATCGATGAAATAAGACGTTGTGATACAAAGGATATGCTTAACAGTATATGGGATGAAAAATGCGAACCATTTATGAAAGAATCACTGAAAGCGATCATGACAGGTCTTTCATTAACCTCACTGTTTACCACAAAGGAAAAGCTTGAAAAAATATGCGGTCCGGAGCTTGCTGACAGACTCCTGACAGACTGCTCCGAAGATTGCAACATTGAAAGTCTAGGTCCTCTCCTTGCAATAGACGATGTTTTAAACGGAAAAATGTCAAGGGAAGAATATACCGAAAGATACGGTCATCGTCACGCAAATGAAATGGAGCTTGCACTCCCCTATCCATATGAAAATCCCGATTTCCCCTATAATGTCATACGTGACTATCAAGCAGCAGGTATAAACGCATATGCCATGAAATCCGATCAGATGAAGCGGCATACAGATGCGGTAAACGAATTTAAAAAGCTGTACCCATCAAAGTCTGCTCGGCTTGACAAGCTCCTTTCAAGCTACAGCAAAGCCGTTTACGGCCGTGAAAAGATACGCAGTGATGCACTCAGACTGTTCTGCATGATCAGAGAATATCTGCTTAAAGCGGGAAAGCTTACAGGTCTTGATGATGATATATTCATGCTGTATATCGAGGAGATAAAAGCATTGCTGTCAGGAGATGACAGCTGCAAAAGTATGATACCCGCAAGAAAAGCAAAGTATAATGAACAGCTTGCTATGCCTAATTTTCCCAGCATCATATACGGCCGCTTCATTCCCGAGGAGTGGCAGCAGAGCGGAGGAGGCAGCGGATTCTATCGCTTCGGTGAACATACTGACACGAGCGGAGATGTTATCGCAGGAGTTGCAGGCTCATGCGGCATCGCAGAGGGCACAGCAAGAGTCCTTGCATCCATTGATGAAGCTGACAGCCTGCAGAAAGGCGAAATACTTGTAGTACCCGCAGCCAATATCGGATGGGTAAAGGTGTTCCCCAAAGCAGCCGCAATAGTAACTGACATAGGTGCTCCCCTTTCACACGCAGTTATTGTTGCAAGAGAGCTTGGTATCCCCGCTGCTGTAAGCTGTCAATATGCTTCCGGAGCAATTAAAACAGGCTGGAGGATACGTGTGGACGGTACTTCGGGAACAGTCACTATCCTTGAACGAACATAAAATATACACTTCTTGATGATGCCTTTTCTGCATGCCTTTGAGAATAATGCACCGTTCTCCGACTTATTGGATTTTCCGAAATAAGCGGCACAGACAAGCCCGAAAATGTAATATGCTTACAATCATATCCTCCCGAAAATATCTGACCGAAGCACTATGGTGTATTGACACTACCGCTCAACGCCCGTCTTGCAAGATAGTGGTTAAAAATATCTTATGTTCTACAAGATTTTTGAGGAAGGAAAGAAGATACTTTTCTATCGTGTTCTTAACGGCAAGACAAATTATCCAACTCTTATGTACAGGCTTTACAAGGACGAATGACCTTAATACGGAAGCTCTTTTCGGCTTCCGTTTTTATTTCTTTATCTTTTCTCCGCTTTCCGGGGGGTTAGTATTAGTTCCGTTCTGCTTTGCAGTTATCTTAAAGGTAGTCTCCGTCATACATATCATAAGAACGACAAACAAAAGCAGGTAAACAGGCAGGATAGCAAAGCTAATATGATTTCCCAGAATGCCGAAAAGAGGGGGCATAAACGTTGAACCCACATACGCACTTGCCATCTGAATGCCGATTATCGCACCGGAGTTTTCTGCTCCGAAATTGTCCGGAGTAGAGTGGATAATGCATGGATAAACAGGTGCACAGCCAAAGCCGATAACAACAAATCCTATCAGCGGGATAACCGATGCTGTTGACGGGATAAGCAGAGAAAGAATACCTGCTGTAAGAAAACATGTTCCAAGGATTATCATTTTCCTATCCCCCAGCTTGTTCATAATGAATCCGCTGAGGAATCTTCCGGAGGTTATGCCGATGAAGAACAGCGATCCGTATTTCGCCGCCAGCTCTGCAGGAATACCCTTGACCTCAGCCATGTAAGAGCTTGCCCAGTTCATTGCAGTGGCTTCCGCAGCACAGTATGCAAAAAATCCCAGCAGCAGATAAGGAACGCCCTTTATCTTCAATGCCTCCAAAAGTCCGATGCTCTTTGATGTCTGATCATTATCCTTATGATCAGCTTTCTTCCACACAGGGAGAGTAACCAGAAGCAGCAGACCAATACCCATCTGAATGAATGCAATAGTTCTGTAGCCGCTGTTCCAGTCGGCATGGGTCAGTGAATAGCTCATCACAAATGGACTGACAATTGTTCCCACACCCCAGAAGCAGTGCAGCCAGCTCATATGCCTTGATGTATAGTGCAGTGCAACATAATTATTTAAAGCAGCGTCAATAGCTCCGCCGCCAAGTCCATATGGTACAGCAAATACAAGAAGCATAGCAAAACTGTTTGCAAAGGAGAATCCCAGAAGTGCAAAAGCTGTCAGAAAGACGCTGCAGACTACAACTGCACGTGTTCCCAGCTTACTTGTTACTTTATAGGAAAATAGACTGGAAACTATTGTTCCTCCCGAAATAGTCATAGATACAATACCCATATAGGAAATAGGCACATTAAGGTCGCCATACATAACAGGCCATCCCGAGCCGAGAAGTGAATCGGGCAGACCCAGGCTGATAAAAGCTATATAAATAAGTACAAGCAAAAAAGTATACATATTAGTCCTCCATTGATTTTTAGCATTATAATTATACACTGCTCTGCCCATGCTGTCAATTAACAATTACACATATTTTTCTGAATAGAACTTGATGCTGTTTTTAAACTCTACGCTCCATAGGTTGTAGTCCGTATAATAATATGTTATTATATAAGCACGGGGAGATAACAAGCTTCCAACACAATAAGAAAGGAATGATAATACAAATGAACACATATGTAACAGGTACAACTATAAAAAAACTCCGTGAAGCGAAAAACATGACTCAGCTGCAGCTGGCAAAAAGGCTCTGTGTAAGCGATAAAGCAATTTCACGTTGGGAAACAGGCAAGGGACTTCCGGATATCTCCCTTATTGAACCTCTTGCAAAGACCCTGGAAATATCAGTAACTGAGCTTTTCACAGGTGACTGCGTGACTAACAGCAACATATCATCCAATATGCTCCGTTCAAAATTCTATGTCTGCCCCATTTGCGGCAATGTGATACACACAATGGGTGAGGCAGTCATCACCTGCTGCGGAGTTACTCTTCCTCCTCTTGAGGCAGAGAACTCAGACGACGAGCATCATATGGACGTAACAATTGTGGAGGATGAATACTTTGTCACAATCCCACATGAAATGACCAAACAGCATCACATTTCATTCATCGCCTGCGTAACATCCGACAGATTTGAAATAATCAAGCAGTATGCAGAAGGAAATGCGGAAGCACGTTTTTTTGTCCGGGGTGATGCAATGCTGTATTGCTGCTGTAACCATCATGGACTTATGAAGCAGAGGATCAGCAGAAAAAATATTTCCGAATAGAAAATAACCATAACGTTCAATACGAGCGTTATGGTTATTTTTCTTATCAGAACTGAATTGGATCAGCCGTATCAAGGGTTTCAAAGGAGTAGCCTTCATTTTTTATCAGATCAATAGCGTCCTGCAGGTATTCAACAGTCAGTTCAAGGGAATCATGCATAAGAACCACCGAATGATCGGAATACAGACTGTTCTCAAGATATTCCATGCAGCTGTCATAATCGGCTGAGCTTGATGCATCTGCTGTAGCAGCATTCCAGTCATAATATGTAAAACCACGCCGATTCATTTCGGCAATTATGCTGTCGGCAGTCGGCTTGTTAAAGTTATTATAGCTTCCTCCCGGAAATCTGAACAGCCAGGGCTTTTCACCGGTAATATCGTATATCTTGTTGTAAGCTTTGTTAAAATCCTTAAGGAATTCGGCAACTGATGCATATATTTCATCATAATCGTGTGAATAGGAATGAACACCAATGGTATGTCCACGCTTCTGAATATCAAGAAGGATATCTTCCTTGCCGTCGATACACCATCCTGTAATAAAAAAAGTTGCTTTTATGTTGTTCTCATCAAGGATATCAAGTATCTTAGGTGTATTCTTTGACGGACCGTCATCAAATGTCAGATATGCTGTCTTTCCTTCTGTGACCTCATATTCGGAACGGGTGACATACAAATCCTTGAATATATATGTATACTTCATGTCTCCTGCAAGAGAATTATACAGACGGTTTTCCTCAATATAGCTCAGCAGACTGCGGAATGCAGCACGGGAAAGATTAGTACCGTCTCCCTTATCATACACCTCCGGAAGATACCCATTGCTGTCAGCAAGTACCTCCCATGTGTCCTGATAAACGATATTAACATCGGGGCAGGACTTGACCGCTGTTTTCACTGCTTTGTTGTAGGACTTAATAGAATCAGAGCCGCCTTTAACCTCTGCTGCAGGACTTACGCCAAGAACTATAACCAGGCATTCAGGATACTTGTCACGTATACTTATTGCGGTATCAAGAATTTCCTCAGAGTATTCATCCTCATCCATACCCGAGAAAATCTCTCTGCCTCCGTACCACAGATACACATAGGGGCATTCACCCGATGAAATAAGCTCGTTATTACCTGACATAATATCATCCTTAAGGAGAACCTGCTTTTCAGAAAGAAGTCCATGCTCGGAAATCCCGCCGCATATCTCATCTCCGGCAAAAATGATATGGTCAAGATAGCTGTAATCCGAATACATCGGAAGTACTATATTTTCCTGCTCCGTCTCAGCCGCAGTATCAGATACTTCGGTTTCAGCTTCCTTATATACAGCAATATATTCAAATTCTGAACTGCTGTTATACGGAGCTGTACAGGATGCAAGAATAATCGGCAGCGTAAACAATATCGCCGCTATCTTTGCCGGCTTCATATTCTACCTCCATTCTTTAAAAAATCATCTGACTTGTGTAAGAATATATAAGCTCTCTGTCCGATGTGTCATATGCCTGACAGGTAACGAGCTTCCTGAGATCATTGTCAAAAACTGCAATATTCAATCCGTTTGTGTTAGGAGCATATTCAAGACGATTTACATTGATACTTGTGTTTTCTCCGCTTGTGCAGGAAATGTATACAGAATCGTTATAAAGTGAGAATGTCTGTGAGATCTCTCCATCAGAAACATCCTCATAAACTGATTTTCCTCCCGAAAGCAGAGCTATCATGCTTTTTCCGTTAAGCGAATCAACATCCGTCTGCAAGCCCAGCTTCTTAAGCATGGATTTATGGAAGAACTCCATTCCTCCGGAGGCATTTCCCTTAACAGTGATAAGCACGGTATAATTTCCGTTTTCCACGGTATTAAGGAAGTGATTCAGCTCAAGATTTGAAAATGCAACAGCGTAATCCTTGGTCATATCGTACTTTTTGGCAATGTCGTGATTGAACGCAGGCAGAAATGATCTGTAAGGAAATACTCCGTGCACACGATGGTCCATACAGTATTCATTATACGAAAAAGTGGATATAATCAATCCTGCCATCACCAGATTTGAACAGCTTCTGATAAGACGTCCCTTGTTGGACTTGGAATTGAGCTTCATCTGTCTGAGTTCTTCCTTTTTGAAGTGCTCACCTGCATTAGATGTCGGCTTTCGTCCCTCTGCTATACACTTGAAATAGTTTTTGTAAAACTCCATAACGGATGGAACAGAAATAAGGGAGAAAACATAAACAGGAAGTGAGAATCTCTCGATGATAAAATGCTTTACAACAAACAGCCATATAAAAAAGCCGTAAAAGGACATACTTGCAAGCATGGAGTTCTCGGGACTTTCATCCTTCCATCCAAGAAAATAAGCTGTTAAGGTCAGCAGCATAATTATCGTTGGAATAATCAGATAAACCGAACTGAGACCCGTTGTAATGAATATGGTATCAACATATTTGCTGTATCCCGGCAGGATATAGGTGGTTACTAATCTGATTATCTGCTCGGAGAAAATGAATACACCTGTTCCTGCTGCAGAAAGGATCACAAGCCAAAGTACATTCAGCTTTATGAGCGAGAGAAAATATACAGGCAGCAGCACCAGTGCTGATTTATGGAACAGTGACGCTGCGATTATTGTAAGCACAACAGCTATATGCTTTTTCTCCTTGAAAAATCTGTATCCGCAGAAAATAATGGCAACAGAAAGGCTTTGCCTTGTAAAGTTCATTGAGTTGTAGAAAAATGTTATTGCAAGATAAAGCCATGCAGAAAGCCATGGCTTTTCACTGTATCTATAAATTGTTATTGCTGTAGGGATCAGTATAGCGGCAGAGGTTACTAAGTTTAGCGTAAAATAATGAGGAGAGATCATGGACACAAGCTTCATTAAAAGCACATATCCGGGTTCAACGGACTGCTCAAGCAGCGTTGACATTGTGCCCTGACCGTCTACAAGCCAGTAAAAGAATATCTTATAGTGATTATAATCGCTTCCTATATCGATACGGAAAATGGACATAAGAAACATCATTCCGAATACTATAGCAATATATATGATACGCTTAGTTTTGCTCGGCTTACGGATACACAGAGGATAAGCAAGCAGAAAAACCAGTGCGTAGAGAATGTAATAAATCAGCATAACAGCCTCCGATCATTTATGTGTATCACTCAGTTCAGTTAAGGATGAATTTCTCCACAACCTCAGCAATACCATCATGGTTATTGTCATTTTCGGTTATGTAATCCGCACATCTTCTGATCTCCTCGCAGCCGTTCGACATAGCTACACCAAGACCGGCAAATCTGACCATAGTAATATCATTGAAACCGTCACCGCAGGCAATTACCTGAGAACGGTCAATTCCAAGCTTTCCGATAAACGCCTCAATAGACGCAGCCTTGTCGATACCGCAGGGCATTACCTCTACAAAGAATGGTTCTGAACGGAAAATATTTGCATTTTCGGGACCGATTGCATCTCTGATAGCTGTCTCAGCCCTTGCTGCGATCTCCGGTTCACCTGTCAGAAGACATTTGGTCGGAGCAGCTTCAACCTCATCAATAACGCAGTCAACCTTGCGTACAGGCATATTATTTATCCTGGATTCAATATTTATGTACTCGTCATCCAGCGTCTCGGCAAGTATCTCACCATTTTTATATGTAAGGAAATTAACTCCGTACTCCTTTGAAAGGACATAGACCTTTCTCATAACGTCAAGCTCAATGCTTTTCTGATACATTATCTCTCCTGTTGCTGCGTTTCTGACAATGCCTCCGTTAAAGGGAAGGATATATCCGCCGTTTTCAGCAAGCTGAAGCTCCTTGGCGGAGTATTCAACACCCTTTTCGGGCCGTCCGGAAGCAATTGCAAGAATAACTCCCCTTCGAGCTGCTTCAAGGAGAGCGTCCTTGGTTTTGGGGGTAATTATTTTATCTGAATTTGTCAAAGTACCGTCAATATCGAGAAAAATGATTTTATACTTCATATAACACCTCATATAATTATAGCTATAATAATTATACTATATATATGGGTAAAAAGTAAATATATAAAATTCATATATATGCGGCACTTCTTTTGGTTATTTGTCGTTAATACTTATACTAATCTTTCTGCAGACAAAGCCGACAGATGAAATAATCACAGTTTAGGAAAGTGACCGCAGCAAGGCTTGCCGACTTGCAAGGAAGCTTGACGACGAATATGATTATTTCAGCCGAGGATTTGTCTATAGGATCAAATGCAAAGCTTGAATAGTGTCACTCACCCTTGACAGACAGCAAGCCTGCCTGCGGATTAATAACAAAATAAAAAAGACACCCAAAAGGATGTCTTTTTGGTGCGAGAGATGGGACTTGAACCCACACGCCAATGACACACGCACCTCAAACGTGCCTGTCTGCCTATTCCAGCACTCTCGCATATTTAATTTTGACTGTTTCTCTCAGTCAGCTTTTATATTATATCACACTATTTTACATTTGTCAAGCCTTTTTTTGATAATTTTTCAATTTTTTTTTACAAGAACCGATTTGCATTCTAATACTAATTCTGCTCCCTTGCAAACCGTTTTACTGACTGCAAAGGAGCATGAAACCGATTCGATTAAGGCAAAAGAGTCACTGATCGACCTTAACGCTGATATGCACTTCATTGTCACTT
The DNA here is from genome assembly GCA_051882495.1 of Huintestinicola sp. GTDB lineage: Bacteria > Bacillota > Clostridia > Oscillospirales > Ruminococcaceae > Huintestinicola. The sequence continues at coordinate 17,206 of JBJERX010000066.1, forward strand.
ACAAAAGCAGAATTGATATCAATGGTGTATTTCAGGAAAAGCTCCCCACCGTCATCACCAAGATCATTCTTTATCCTGTGAGTAAAAACTCCCAAAAGCATATCACCATAGGGCGTGCCGTAATGACAGTGATGCTTCTTACCATGCTCTATTGTCAGACTTGATTCCGCCTGTCCCGTACGCTCCATTGTTGCAAGGGAATCACCAAAGCAGGAAACGATGGTTCGTGAACCGGCAAAACCCGTTGCTTCCGTATCATCGTAGGCTATCTGAAATCCGCTTACACCATCTCGTGTGACCTTTTTCATGATACCTGTTGTAATAAGCTCTATCTCATCGGGAGCACCGCCTGCTGCAGACTTGCTGTGCATAGTTATTGTAACACTTTTACCCTTATTCTTTGAAGCTGCCAATATTTACATCCCTTTCATCGCATAGCTGCAAGCTCGTCAACTGCAACCTTTCTGATCTCTCCCTCAAACTTCTCGTTACCGAGAAATGCAGATACATTCTCTCTGAAAAGCTCGATGCTGTCACTGGTGTAATAAACCGCTGTTCCCTTCTCCTTACGTGATGTAAGAAGCTGCTTGCCGGCAAGAACATTCATTGCATATTTTGCAGCCTCAGCACCTGAGGAAATAAGAGTAACTCCGCTGCCCATATATTCTGAAATAGCTTTTTCAAGGATAGGATAGTGAGTGCATCCAAGAATAAGAGTATCAACATTCTCAGCCTTGACAGGCTCGAGATAACGCTCTACCATAGTTTTTACAACGATATCATTGCTGTCCGTTATACCGTTCTCAACAAGAGGAACAAAAAGAGTACAAGCCTTGCCGATAACCGCTGCATCCTGACGGATGTTTCTGATCGCCTTGCCGTATGCACCCGAACGGATAGTTGCGGCAGTACCGATAATGCCTATCCTGCCGTTGCTTGTCGCAGCACATGCCGCCTGGCTTGCGGGAACCACCACCCCTGTGAAGGGAACATCACTGCAGAAATCCTTGACACTGCCTACAACAGATGATACTGTTCCGCATGCGGCTATTATCATTTTCACATCATGCTTCTTCATGAAAGCAGCGTCCTGATAGGCATATTCAAGGATAGTTTCCTTGCTTCTGGTGCCGTAAGGGATACGTGCGGTATCACCGAAATATATGATATTTTCGTTTGGCATAAGCTTTTTCAGTTCAGCGGCACAGGTTATACCACCAAGTCCCGAATCAAAAACGCCTATAGCCTTTTCGCTAAGTTCACTCATTTATACTGTTACCTTTCATTATGGTGCAGGTCATCAGATGATGTTTTCTCTTTCATAAGCCAGAACGATAAGTCTGTCAAGAAGCTCACTGTAGCCTATTCCAAAATTATCCATGAGCTTAGGATACATACTGATAGAAGTAAATCCGGGAAGTGTATTTACCTCGTTAAGATATACCGTACCATCATCGGCAAGGAAGAAATCCACACGGGAAAGTCCGAAGCAGCCTATTGCAATGAATGCCTTTACAGCTGTTTCTCTTATCTCACGGGAAGCCTCCCCGGGAATATCGGCTGGTATAGAAAGTCCGGAAGTTCCAAGTATGTATTTCGCATCATAATCGTAAAAATCATTGCAGGAATTGATCTCTCCGACCTCACTTGCAAAGGGATTATCTGTTCCGAGAACTGCACATTCAAGCTCCCTGCCCTTGATGTACTCCTCAACTATGACCTTGCCGTCATGGGAGAATGCAAGCTTGACAGCCTCCTTAAGCTGTTCAAAGGATTCCGCCTTGTTTACGCCGACGGAAGAACCGCTGCATGCAGGCTTTACAAATAAGGGATAACCCAGCTCACCTGCGATCTCATCGCAGATATCCTCAAGACGGTTAAGCTCACACTGACGGATAGCTCGGTATTTAGCCATCCTTATGCCGCTGTGTTCAAGGATTTTGTGGGCGGCATCCTTGTCCATGCAGGCAGCAGATGAAAGGCATCCGCAGCCAACGTATGGAAGTCCGGCCATTTCCAGAAGACCCTGAATGGTTCCGTCTTCCCCGTTTTTACCGTGAAGAACAGGGAAAACAACGTCTATCTTTACGCTTGAAAGCATACCATCCTCAATCTTAACAATACCCTTGTACATAGGGTCAGGCATAATAACTGCAGGAACGCAGTCGGGATTCTGCTCCCACATTCCCGAGGAAATCGAACTTACGTCTCCGGGATAAAAGAGCCATCTGCCCTTTTTTGTGATACCTATGGGGATTATCTCGTACTTATCCTTGTCAAGATTATTTATTACGTTAGTTGCTGAAATAAGCGAAACGTCATGCTCATTGGAAACACCGCCGAAAATAACGGCTACCCTTGTCTTTGCCATAATGACATCCTCCCGATACGACCCTGTGTGCGGGTGTTCTTTGTAAATACTATTCCGGTTTGTCCCGGATTATTCTTCCGATTCCTCATCTTCGGAATCATCCTCAGCTTGTCCTCTGCGGCTCAGTGAAAGGACCTCTCCCGAGGTAAACACATACTTCTTTCCGCAGAAATGGCAGCTGACCTCAGTCCTTTCATCCTTTGCCATATCCTCAAGCTCAGCTCTTCCAACGGAGATCAGAGCCTTTTCAACTCTTGACCTTGAGCAGTCGCATTTATATTCAGCCTCAAGCTCATCCATAACATTAGGATCAAGTCCTTCAAGAACCTTCATTGCCATCTCTTCGGCAGTCACGCCGCTTGAAAGCATCTGTGTAACAGATGGAAGAGAGTTGATATTCTTCTCCAGAATGTCAATTACATCATCTCCCGCAAATGGAAGAAGCTGTATAAGATAACCGCCCGCAGCCTTGACTGTAAGATCAGGGTTAACAAGTACACCCAGACCGCAGACTGTAGGTATCTGTTCGGAGGTTGCAAAGTAATTTGCAATATCCTCAGCGATCTCACCGCTTACGATGGGTACCTGACCCACGTAAGGATCCTTCAATCCAAGATCCTTTACTACCGAGAGAGTGCCATTCTTTCCAACAGCCCCGGAAACATCAAGCTTTCCATACTGATTAAGGGGAAGCTCAACAACAGGATTGCATACGTATGATTTAACATTACCATAGCTGTCCGCAACAGCGATCAGTGAGCCTGTCGGACCATTGCCATTCATTCTCAGAGTAAGAGTATCCTTGGATCCCTTCAGACCGATGCCCATAAGAGAGGCAGCAATTGAAAGACGACCCAATGCTGCTGTAACAACAGCGGATGTAGTGTGAATCTTTTCTATTTCTGCAACGATATCTGTAGCGTCAATGGCAGTTGCAACAACCGCCGCATCATGTGATATCGTTCTGACAACTTTACCCATTTTAAACCACCTTGAAAAATCATATAGCCTTGCGGCATACCCACACAAGCTTCTCGCTGTCCTCACGGGGAGCATCAGTGCTGTCATAATCATAGCAGCCCTCAATAACAAATCCTGCTTTGACAAGCATATCGTCGATAATGCTCTTATCGAAGGCTATCTCAGCAAGCTCATCACTGAAACGCTCATACTTCCCGTCCTCACCTTTTTCAAAGAAATCCAGTGAGATATCCACACGGCAGTCAGGAGAATCGGAAGCATAAGTATTCGTCCAGACGCAGTATACATCCTCCATATCATAGACATAGGTAGAATCCGCAAGAATATTTTTATGCTTATACGGCATATTCATATCAAAAAGGAACAGACCCTCAGGCTCGCAGAACAGCGATACTCTGTCAAAGGTCAGCTGCAGGGCATTCCTGTCGGGAAGGTGATTAAGGCTGTCAAGAGCACATACTGTAACGTCGATCGTCCCGAACATATCCAGCTTAGTCATATCCTGACAAAGATACTGAATAGGAAGTCCGCTTTCAAATTTCTTATCCAGAGCACAGTTCAGCATATCCTCCGAACCGTCCACCCCGATAACATCATAGCCCATACGGGCAAATTCCTCTGAAAGGCTTCCCGTACCGCAGGCAAGATCAAGAAGGATCCCTTTCTTTCCGCCGAAGTGGTCGATCAGTCCGTCAAAATACTCGGCACGAGCCTTATAGCTGATATTTTCCGTAAGTCTGTCGTAAAAATATGCGAAGGATGAATAACCGCTCAACTCAGTTTTCTCCCTCTGAAACCATATCATCCGTGCTGGACTTGATACGGTCAAATACTATTCTATAGCCATTTCCGCTGTACTTGCTGTTTAAAGTACGGTTTACACGGCTTATAGTAGCAGTGCTTGCACCTGTAACGGAAACAATATTATTATAAATCTTCTTTTCGGAAAGCATCTTGGCAACCAGCATACGCTGTGAAAGAGCCTTAAGCTCAAGCGAGGTGCAGAGATCATCAAGGAATGCGGCACACTCCTCTTTTGTTTCAAGGCTGAGAATAGCCTCATAAAGGAAATTCAGGCTAACCTCTTCTTTGTTCTTTTCATCCATGCAAAACAATCCTTTCTGATGAAATAATAATTCTTAGCATTCCACAGGAACTGCAAAGCGAATAATAAATACTAATTATGAACTGCAGAACAAACGACCATTCGGACGGAAAACTGACTTGCAGCAGAGTATGCACGCAAAGATATAATCACATCTGTCTGCTTTTTACGAAAAACAGCATAAATTAGTATAAATCATATATTGTTATTTTAGCACACTAAAATGTGTAAGTAAAGTCTTTTTCGGATTTTTTATCAAATTGTAATAATTGCAGATTATCAAAAAAGCTGCCTTTAAAAAGACAGCTTTTCTTTTATATACTGATACTATTATTTGCTCTCAACAGCAGGCTTCTTCTTGTTCTTAGGAGTACCTCTTTTTTCTTCAAAATAAACCCAGAGAGGTGCAGCAAGACATACAGAGGAATAGGTACCTACTATAAGTCCTACGATCATGGGCAAGGAGAAAGAAATGATAGACTGAACGTTGTAAACTAATGCAACAACAGTAACAACAATCATAGCAAAAAGTGTTGTTACGGATGTGTGTATAGAACGTGTAAGTGTTTCATTAAGGCTAATATTTGTGATCTCAGCCAGTGGCTTTCCCTTCATGATACCCTTATTTTCACGGATTCTGTCGTAAACTACGATTGTATCGTTAACAGAGTAACCGAGGATAGTGAGGACAACAGCCATGAAATTAGCATCAATGCTCATATGACCTATAACAAATGTACCGTAAACGATGGTAATATCGTGGAGAAGTGCAATAATAGCACATACACCTGCAAGCCAGCCTCCGATATTCTTGAATCTTACAGCTATATAGATGATAAGAACAAGAGAGGAGAAAGCAACTGCTACGAGACACTTGCTGAAGAATTCCTTACCCGATGAAGGAGATACATCCGTAGACTGTGAAAGCTCAAGGCTGTTGACAGCATACTTATCTGTGAGAGATGAAGTAAGCTCGATCTGCTTGTCTGCGGTAAGTCCGGAATTGGAAAGGAGGGAAAGCTGAACATTGTTCTTGCCTGTATTAAAGTCACTTCCGGAAGTAACATTTACAGGTATTCCGCCGAGAGCAGCTTCTGCATCAGTCTTGAAGGTATTTAGATCAAGGTCACCCTCATAAAGATAAGTTATAATAGTACCGCCCTTGAACTGGATATCAAGTGTAACACCGAATACAAAAGACGAAAGAATTGATACGCAGATAAGGATAACAGAAATAATAAAATAGATCTGACTGTTCTTTATAAACTGAAAGTTGAATTTTCTCATGACTTCTTACCTCCGTAAAGCTTGGGATTTCTGAAACACTTGAAGCCTGAAAGAGACATAAGCATAAGTCTTGAGCAAAGAACGCCGAAGAAAAGGTTCAGTACAACACCTGTAAGAAGTGTGTAGCCGAAAGAATAGATAGTACCTGCTGTAGATGGACCGAACATGAAGAATACGAAGCTCAGAGCCTTGGAACAGATGCTGTCAGGAGTGCCGAATGCACCCATGAGGATGATAGCAACAAGGATCATTGTTACGTTACCGTCCAGGATAGCAGTGAACGCTCTCTTGTAACCGCTTACGAGAGAACCGTCAAGAGTCTTGCCGTGAGCAAGCTCTTCCTTGATACGCTCTGCTGTGATAACGTTTGCGTCAACGCCCATACCTACCGCAAGGATAATACCTGCGATACCGGGAATTGTAAGGATGCTGCTGTCCATGAATCCGAAATAACCTGAAACAAACGCAAGAGTACCGGCAACCTGTCCGATAAGAGCAAAGTCAGCAACCAGACCGGGAAGCTTGTAAACGCAGATCATGTAGATCGCAATAAAGATAAAGGAAATTATGCCTGCAACTACCATTGCTTCAAGAGCACCTGCACCGAGGCTGGGAGAAATGGTAGAGAAGCTTGCTGTAACAAGCTTGAAAGGAAGTGCACCTGAGTTGATCTGATCTGCCAGCTTCTTAGCACTGTCAGCATCATAATCGCCTTCGATGATAGCACTGCCGTTTGTAATTACAGCATTTACTGTAGGAGCGTTGATATAGGTATCATCCATCCAGATGGAGATCCTTCCCTTTGTTTCGTACAGTCTTGCTGTAGCCTCAGCAAACTTTTCTGCACCCTCATCTGTAAGCTCAAGAGCAACTATCCACTGACCTGTGCCATTGGATGAATTTGCATTCTGATAAGCTGCATATGCTTCCTTAACATCCTTACCCTCAAGGATGATGTTTGAAGCAGTAACACCGGCAGGGTGATTAAGCTCATCCAGCTCCAGACCCTCACGGAAAGTGAGCTGTGCTGTTTCGCCAAGCTCCTTAACAGCTTCCTCGGGGTCAAAGTTTGTCTCGTTTTCCTTCCAGGGGAAACGAACGATAATACGGTCATTATCGTAGTCGATATACGCTTCATAATCAGTGATTCCAAGGTTAATCATACGCTGTACGATAACCTCCTTAGCGGAATCAAGCTGATCATCTGTAGCATCGAATCCATCGGGAGGAGTAAATGTTACGTCAACACCGCCTCTGATATCGATACCGAAACGGATATCCTTTACGCCCTTGATGTAAACATTCTTGATATCGCCGAAATAGTTGCATACGCCCATAAGAACAGACGCAGCAAAAGCAAGTATCAGTGCCAGTACAACAAAGAATACAGGCTTTTTAACTTTCTTCATTTTTAGTGACCACCCTTTCTCCGACGTCCCTTCTGTCAGAATAAACAGGACTTCGGGCATGCAGAGCATTTTCTGCATAGCTGAAAACATTTCTCAGCTAAAAACATCATTTTATTATAACATTTTTAATTCACAATGTCAATACTTGACGTAAAAAAAGTAAATATGATTAATTCAAACAGAAATGCCGTACCCGGTCAGGCACGGCATTTTCACACCGCTGAGTTTCTCAGCAGCGTATTACTTCTTAAGCTTGACAGCTGCCTTTACCTTTTCAGCAATGTTCTCAGCAGAAAGACCGAATTCCTTAAGGAGATCAACAGCAGGACCTGAATGTCCGAAAACATCATTCACTCCTACTTTGATAACGGGAACAGGACATTCTTCTGTAACGACCTCAGCTACTGCAGAACCCAGACCGCCGATAACGCTGTGCTCTTCTGCAGTAACGATAACGCCTGTCTCCTTGGCAGCCTTGATAATGATATCACGGTCAATAGGCTTGATCGTGTGGATATTTATAACTCTTGCATTGATGCCGTCAGCCTTGAGAGCGTCCGCAGCATTAAGAGCTTCATTTACCATAAGACCGGTAGCAACGATAGTAACATCATTGCCTTCTCTGAGCTCAACGCCCTTGCCAAGCTCAAACTTGTATGTTTCCTTGTCATTGAAAACAGGAACGGCAAGACGGCCGAAACGCATGTAAACAGGTCCGTCAAATTCAAGAGCTGCACGAACAGCTGCCTTTGCTTCAACGTCATCGGCAGGGTTGATGATGGTCATGCCGGGGATAGTTCTCATAAGAGCAATATCCTCATTGCACTGATGTGTGGCACCGTCCTCACCAACGGAGATACCTGCATGTGTAGCACCGATCTTTACGTTAAGATGAGGATAGCCGATGGAATTTCTTACGATCTCAAAAGCTCTGCCTGCTGCAAACATAGCAAAGGAGCTTGCAAAAACCTTCTTGCCTGTGGAAGCGATACCTGCAGCAACACCCATCATGTTTGCTTCCGCAATACCGCAGTCGAAAAATCTCTCGGGACAAGCCTTCTTGAAAATACCTGTCTTAGTAGCCGCTGCAAGGTCAGCATCAAGAACTATAAGATCAGGAAAAACCTCGCTCAGCTCAGCAAGAGCCTCGCCATAGCTTTCTCTTGTAGCCTTTTTAACAATATCTGCCATAATAATGCTCCATCCTTTCAAAATTACGCTTCAAGAGCTGCAAGCTGTGCCTTGAGCTCATTCATTGCCTGCTCATACTGCTCTGCATTGGGAGCTGTACCATGCCAGCTTACCTGATCTTCCATGAAAGAAACGCCCTTGCCCTTAACGCTTGTCTGGATAATAGCAACAGGCTTGCCGCTGATCTTTTCAGCTTCGTCAAAAGCCTTTTCAATGGAATCAAAATCATGTGCGTCCATTGTGATAACATGCCAGCCAAATGCCTCAAACTTATCTGTGATAGGCATAGGAGAGCAAACATCAGTGATCTTGCCGTCGATCTGGAGACCGTTGTTATCAACGATAGCAACCAGATTGTCAAGCTCATAGTGAGCTGCAAACATAGCAGCCTCCCAGACCTGACCCTCTTCGATCTCACCGTCACCGAGAACAGCGTAAACCTTGTAGCTGTCATTGGATATCTTACCGGAAAGAGCCATACCACAGGCTGCGGAAATACCCTGACCGAGAGAACCTGTTGACATATCAACACCGGGGATATGCTTCATATCGGGATGACCCTGAAGTCTTGAACCGATCTTACGGAGAGTTTTAAGCTCATCAGTATCAAAGAAGCCTCTCTGTGCAAGAACGGAATAAAGTGCGGGAGCTGTGTGACCCTTGGAGAGAACCAGTCTGTCTCTCTCAGCCATCTTGGGATTCTTAGGGTCAACATTCATCTTTGCAAAATAGAGATAGGTAAGTACATCTGTAACGGACAGAGATCCGCCGGGATGACCCGATTTAGCGTTGAATACGCCTTCGATAACACCCATTCTTACTTTGCAGGCTGTGATTTCAAGCTGCTTTTTGATAGTTGCATCCATTATAAACATCCTTTCTTCGACGTGCCGAACGTCAATTTAAGCCTTAGCCGGCTAAGAGAATAAACTGAAAAAATCATATCTTGAACAACGCAGCCGATACAAGCATCTGCTGCTGTTTCAAAGTTTTTTTACCTTATCAAGAGCCTCGAGAAAATACTGAGGAAGCTCGCTGTCAAACTCCATATATCTGTAATCGGCTGGATGTACGAAGCCTATTTTTTTTGCATGAAGGCACTGTCCCTCAAGTCCATTGAACGGTTTTCCGTAAACATCATCACCCAGAACGGGATGACCGATATATGCCATATGAACACGTATCTGATGGGTCCTTCCCGTTTCCAGGCGGAGCCTAACGTGCGTATATTTCGGAAATTCTTCTATAACGGTATAATGAGTGACTGCTTCTTTGGAATTTCTCTCCGTAACAGCCATTTTCTTGCGGTCCACAGGGTGTCTTCCGATGGGAGCATCAATGCTGCCCTTATCCATCTTTAATCTTCCAAAGATAATTGCTTCATACTCTCGTGTAAAGCTGTGTTCCTTTATCTGCTGAGCAAGGAAAACGTGTGCTCTGTCATTTTTTGCTACCAGAAGCAGACCGCTGGTGTTTTTATCTATCCGATGAACTATTCCGGGACGGATAATTCCGTTAATAGAAGAAAGCCTGCCCTTACAATGGTACATCAGAGCATTTACAAGAGTTCCGGAATAATTACCCGCAGCAGGATGAACAACCATACCCTTAGGCTTATTTACCACCAGCAGATCATCATCCTCATAAACTATCTGAAGAGGGATATTTTCCGGAAGGACATCAAGTGTTTCGGGTTCGGGAATAAGCACAGAAATGCTGTCCCCCGGGGAAATAACACAGCTCTTACTGACATTTTCCCCGTTCACCGTAACCATCCCGTCACCGATAAGCTTAACGGCCATTGACCTGCTCACCTGTCCGCCGCTCAGCAGAGCAATAAGCTTGTCGATACGGAACCCGTTATGCTCTTCTCCCGCAGAGATCATCAGAATGTTATCCTTACTCATCCGCATTCTCTCCGTCCGAACTGTTTGTGCTTTCTCCTGAAGGAACCACCTCAGCAAAGCGTTTTTTGTACTTTTCGTCAATAAAAAGGTAATACACCGCAAGCAGTATAGCTCCGAGGACAATACAAATGTCAGAAAAGTTAAATACAAATGTGAAAGGCCAAAGGCAGATAAAATCAATTACATATGACAGCATTATCCTGTCAATAAGATTTCCTATTCCTCCACCGATTATCATCGCAAAGCTGACTGTCAAAACGGGATGCTTGTGCTTTTCCTTGTGGAAATAAACTGTCATTGCCGCCATAGCAATGATGGTCACAACAGCAAGTATTACGGTTTTGCCCGTAAAGCTGCTGAACGCAGCTCCCGTATTGTGGAACATGGTAAATGAAAGAATATCTGTATCCCCTGCGGTAATAACGTGATATATCTCACCAATGGAAATCCTGTCGGCAGCTATACGCTTAGTGATAAAATCAATAAAAACAAAAGCCGCCGAAAGGATCCAGAATAATAGTATCATGCTCACTCTGCGATCTGCTGAGCACAACGGCTGCAGAGTGTAGGATGCTCGGAATTCTGACCAACTGTCTCCGAATAGCCCCAGCAGCGTTCACACTTAGCACCGGCAGCCTTTTCTACGCTGAAGGAAAGCTTGCCGTTAAATGCAGGATCCTCACACTTGAACGCACCGTCAGCATCATTTCTGATCTCAAGAGCTGATACAATGAATACTGTGGGAAGAATGTCGCTGCAGGCGGAAAGCTTGCCGAAAAGCCCGCTGTCATCAGCGTGAAGTATCACCTTAGCCTCAAGGGAAGCACCGATGAATTTCTCAGCACGCTTTATTTCAAGAGCCTTTGTAACAGAAGCTCTGAGGCTGTAGATCATATCCCACTTAGCTGTAAATGCGTCGTCAACAGCAACACCCGTCTTAGCAGGCATATCGTTGAGGAAGATACTCTCTGTATTGTCAGCTGCACAATGAGGGATGTACTTCCAGATCTCCTCTGCTGTAAATGAAAGCACGGGAGCTATCATTCTTGATACAGAGCTAAGGATAATGTACATAGCTGTCTGAGCACTTCTTCTCTCGAATGAAGCCTCCTTTGTGCAGTACAGTCTGTCCTTGATTATATCAAGATAGAAATTGGACATTTCTGTTACACAGAAATTATGAATGCTGTGAACAACAACGTGGAAATCAAATGCCTCGTATGCTGCATCTACCTTTTCAATAAGTGCATCAAGACGGAGAAGTGCCCACTTGTCGATCTCACAAAGCTCGTTTACATTGATAAGATCAGTATCGGGTGTGAAGCCCTTGCCGTTGCAGATATTGCCTAGGATATACCTTGCAGTATTTCTGATCTTCTTGTACATATCGGAAAGCTGCTTAAGTATTTCCTTGGAAATTCTGATATCGGAGTGATAATCGGATGATGCAACCCAGAGTCTGAGGATATCCGCACCGTTCTGGCTTGTGATGTCCTTAGGATCAACACCATTGCCGAGAGACTTATGCATTGCCTTTCCTTCGCCGTCAACTACCCATCCATGTGTGCAGACAGCCTTGTAAGGAGACTTGCCGGAAGTAGCTGCAGCGGTCAGCAGTGAAGACTGGAACCAGCCTCTGTACTGATCGGCACCCTCCAGGTAAAGATCTACGGGAAGATCAAAGCCTCTTTCCTTACATACAGCTGTGTGGGTTACGCCGCTATCGAACCAAACGTCAAAAATATCCTGTTCCTTAACAAATTCAGAACAGCCGCATTCACACTTAACATCAGCAGGAACAAACTCCTTAGGATCCTTGATATACCAGGAATCGGAGCCTTCCTTGCGGAACATATCGGAAACAGCCTTGATAAGGCTTTCGGAAACAACAGGCTTGCCGCAGTCCTTACAGTAAACAACAGGAATAGGAACGCCCCATGTTCTCTGACGGGAAATACACCAGTCACTTCTGTCGCTTACCATGCCCTTGATCCTGTCCTCACCCCACTCAGGGATCCACTGAACTTCCTCAATTGCCTTTATAGCGTCATCCTTGAAGCCCTTAACAGAACAGAACCACTGCTCAGTAGCTCTGAAAAGAACAGGCTTCTTACATCTCCAGCAGTGAGGATACTGGTGAACGATCTTCTGGAGAGCAAACAGTGCACCGCTTGCTTCAAGGTCCTTAGCAATAACCTTATTAGCGTCATCTGTTGTAAGGCCCTCATATTTGCCTGCTTCGGAAGTAAGGATACCCTTGGAATCAACAGGAACAGTAATACCGATCTCAGGATACTTCTTACATACCTCAAAGTCATCCACACCGAAGCCGGGAGCTGTATGAACGCAGCCTGTACCGCTTTCAAGAGTAACATGGTCGCCGACAATAACGAGAGAATCTCTGTTCATGAAGGGATGTGCAGCCTTCATGTATTCCATATCGGCACCGAGGATAAGACCCTCGGTCGTATAGTCTGTGATTCCTGCAGCTTCCATAACGGAAGGAACAAGCTCAGCAGCCATAATATAGTTTTCGCCGTTTGCCTTTACAACTGTATATTCGTAAGCAGGGCCTACGCAGATAGCAAGGTTGCCGGGGAGTGTCCATGTAGTAGTTGTCCAGATAACTATATATGTCTTGTCAAGATCAAGTCCCATAGCAGTAAGCTTACCCTTGTCATCGGTCACCTTGAACTTTACAAAAATAGAGTGGCAGGGATCGTTTGCATACTCGATCTCAGCCTCAGCAAGAGCAGTCTGACAGTCGGGACACCAATAAACCGGTTTAAGTCCCTTGTAGATGTAGCCCTTCTTGTACATCTCGCCGAAAATCTCTATCTCTCTTGCCTCAAATTCAGGCTTAAGTGTAAGATAAGGATCGTCAAAGTCGCCCCATACACCGAGACGCTTGAACTGAGCCATCTGATTAGCAACCTGAGCGTGAGCATACTCCTTGCAGTGCTTTCTCAGCTCTACGGGAGAAATAGCACCATTCTCAACACCTATCTGCTTCATGACCTTGAGCTCGATAGGAAGTCCGTGAGTATCCCATCCCGGAATGTAGGGAGAACGGTAACCGCTCATGTTCTTGTCCTTCACAATAATATCCTTGAGAACCTTGTTAAGAGCGGTTCCCATGTGGATATCGCCGTTTGCGTAGGGAGGACCGTCATGAAGAACATAAGTGGGCTTAGCATCATTCTTCTCGATCATCTTGTAATACATTCTGCTCTTGTCCCATTCTTCGATCATAGCAGGTTCCTTAGCGGGAAGATTTCCTCGCATGGAGAACTCGGTGCTGGGAAGATTCAGGGTCTGGTTGTAATCCTGTGCCATTTCAATGACTCTCCTTAACGATTAGAATAGATAATATCTGCCGCTTTCGCGACATCAGAACCTGTCTTCACAAGCATATGCACACGCCTTTTCGGCAAATTTTGCCTAAGACTGCGTTAAAAATCCTTGCCGGGCGTAATCTCCCCCTGCGGGGGGAGGTGTCACGAAGTGACAGAGGGGCTGACCGACAGACCAGCCCGCCTGCGGATTTTTGCCTTGTCTTAGACAAAATTATGCTGGAAAATCCGAACACATTTCTTGTGAAGACAGGTTCTCAGATTTACTTAGAAAGGTGGCTGACAGCATCTTCGGGGCTGTCAAAAACAATAGTTGATGAATCAATAACTCTTGTTGCTTCCATATCAACAGCAGGCTTCTGAGCGTCCTCTGCCTCAGATGCGGGAGCACTCGCCTGAACATCAGCTGTATCCTCTGCCTTGGCAGGAGCTTCTTCCTCTTCATCAAAATCATACTCGGGTACGGATGTGATAAGCTCAAGATGGGCTCTGTACATATCGAGTATCTTGCTCTTGAAGGATGTGACCTCCTTCTGAACCTTTTCCAGCTCAGCCTTAGCCTTTTCGGCACGAATGGAAGTAGACCCGATGATCTCATCAGACTTGACATTTGCCGCAGAAATGATCTGCTCAGCCTTCTGCTGTGCCTCGGCAACGATCTGCTGTGCCTTGTCCTGAGCTTCGGCAATAACTGCCCTGGCCTGCTTCTGAGCACCGATAAGAGCATCCTTAAGAGCTTCTTCATCGCTCTTGTACTTTCTTACGCTCTCAACAAGAACCTCGATCTTCTTGTCAGTATCCTCACGCTCTCTTGCGTCAGCATCTATCTGAGCTGCCAGCTCTCTAAGGAAATCGTCAACTTCCTCAGGCTTGTAGCCGGGTTTCGCCTGTTCAAATCTTTTAGTATTGATATCTTTTGCTGTGATCATTGCTAAAAACATCCTTTCCCCGGTCAAACCCGACTGGTTCTCAGCCGAAGCCGTAATACCGGCATGAATATATTGATTATATGTATTTTTTTATAGTAACATGAATTCGTCCCTTGGAAGTGGTGCTTCCCGAACCTGCAAAGATAAATCTGCCGTGTCCCCGTACAGAAAAAACATCTCCGTCCGAAAGCTGTGCCGACACATTTTCCGTAGGGAAATGATTCACAGTCACGCAGCCACCTCTGATAAGAGATGCTGTTTTTTCCCTGCTGAGATGAAGAGCAGCTCCCAGAATGCAGTCCAGACGAAGTGAAGCAACGGTACCGCTAATCTCGGTAAAGCTGTCTGTCCTCTTAACCTCCGAACCGCTGCATTCCTCGCATTTTACCCCTACACGTCCGATCCTGGATATACTCCCTGACGCCATCCGGGCAGCAACCGGTGATAGGAACACATATGTGCATCCTTCCGAGCAGACGATATCCCCTATAAGATTCCTCTTGATCTGCATTGACATGAGACTGCCGAGAAAATCCCGATGGGTAAGCTTGTCCGCCTGCCGATAAGTGAATCTGAGAGTGCTGATGGGAAAGTCCACGCCGGAAATGTCCTCATACCGGGAATAAATGCCGAGGATTTTTCGTCCTGCGTCCTCATATCCGCCGTACAGCATATATCTGCACTCGGTGCCGCTTCTGCGGATATACTCCTCTGCCACTGCCGATTCTCTCTCGTCAAGAAAATATGAAAATCCCACTGAAAAGCTTTTCTCCGTGCGGTAGATCATATCATCAATATGTGAAACAAGAAGCTTATCCTCCCGAGAAAGCCGTGAAAGCTCGATCACGGGTATCACCTCATATTGAATTCATCAAAGGAAAACTCCGTTGCTTTCAAGCTCCCCTGCAAGCTCATCACCCTGAAATCCTACATTGTATGGAGTGATGATGAATGTGTTGTTGGCAACAGGCTTGATGCTTCCGCCGTTAGCGTATGCAACACCGCCGAGGAAGTCAATGATCCTTCTTGTAATATCGGGAGTAGTAGCCTCCAGATTAAGAACAACGGTCTTCTTATTGTTCAGATGATTTGCTATCTCCTTGGTATCCTGGAACTTTTCAGGCTTTACAAGGATGACCTGGAGCTGAGCTGTAGCCTGGATATTCACAACTCTGTCCCTCTGTCCATCGTCATATCCGCTGTTGTAATTGCCGCCCCTTGAAGGATAGGATTCGTCTGTATCAGGTTCAGTTCCATATTCGTCAAACCCATCATCCTGTCCGTTAATTGCTGTTTTTAAGGTATCCCAAAAACTCATTTCTATTTCTTCCTTTCAATTATTATCTATATTTTTTAAATAGAAGTGCCGTAATTTCTCGCCCCGAAAAGAGCAGAGCCGATACGTACCATGGTGCTGCCAAAGCCAATGGCATCAGCATAATCGGCAGACATTCCCATTGAAAGCACCCTGAATTCATCTCCGCATATCTTATCAGATCTTATATCCTCAAAAATACGCTGCATTCGTTCAAAGCAAACGTTTCCGCAGACAGGCGGCGGGATAGTCATCAGACCGCAGATACGTACGCCGTCAAGCTGCGATATCTCGCAAAGAGACTCGTTAAGTGCATCGGGGGAAAAGCCGCTTTTGCTTTCCTCTCCACCGATGTTGACTTCGCAAAGTATATCCATGGTTTTGCCGTGCTTAACAGCCAGCTTCGATATCTCCTTTGCAAGAGATACGCTGTCAACCGACTGTATCATAGTCACACTATCTATAATATACTTTATTTTATTAGATTGCAAGTGCCCGATGAACTGAATTTCAGCATTTTTTACATAAAATTCTTTTTTTTGTAAAAATTCCTGTACTCTGTTCTCACCGAGCAATGTAAATCCCTGCATTGCAGCAAAATTAATACGCTGGGGAGTGACTGTTTTTGTAACCGCCATAGCAGTTATTTCATCATTCTCCCTGCCGTATTTTACTTTAGCCTCTTCAATGTTGAAGCGGATCCGCTTAATGTTTTCATCAATATCCGCAAAAAATACCGGATCACTCAAACGTTACCGCTCCTTCCGCCGTTGGCTCAGTTTCTTCATCGGAATCATCCCCGGCATTATCGCCGCTTTCTTCCGATGCGGTAATATCTTCAGTCTCAGCCGCCGTTTCTTCGCCGGCTTCTGCTGAAGTATATCTGACAAATTCATCCTCGTCATCATCTTCGTCGGAAACAACGACCTCATCAGAATTTGCCATGAAATCTGCAGTGTCAACACCGCGGATTATCATATCATCATAAACACACACATAGCTTTCATCGGAGGTTATCCTTGAAAGAATGTAATCATCGCTTTCAAAGATAATATCTACCTTTTTGAAAAGCACACGCTGTCCCCAGAGGACATAAACACCCTTTTCATTGTTTTTGTTAAAGCGGATGGCAGAACGTGGCACCTTTATTCCCTCAAAATCGTGAAGCACCATTTCAACTCGTTCGACCCGCTTCTGAACAAGGTCATATGTCATTTCATCGCATCGGAGGATAAGCACCCACTCATTCGGGTTTTCAGTTTCCTCAAGTGATTCAATAACAGCCCGGACCTTGTCGGGTGTGGATGCGAAAGAAAGTGTGACCTCATCACCGGGATTGTAAACGTGCTGTGAGTTATCAATTATTCCCGCTATCTTCCAGTCATATCCGTCAATAAGCTTGCCTATTGCGGTCTTGTCACGATCGGTGCTGTGCTTTTTTTCGTCATCAATGATCTGCTTGATACGATTAGCGGTAATATTGGAATTGTTATCTGTACGAAGAATGCTTTCATACCCATCTGTATAGCTTACAAAATAACCGGCATCGGGGGAAACCACCGTATCCTTAGGGGGATTTACCCTGCTTTTCAGATCTGCGACAGTAGATGCAAGCATGGTAATACGGTCGTCATATCCTTCCTCCTGATTAACAGCGATCTGGTAAATACTCATAAGCGTGAGCAGCTCATTACCAAGAGAACTGATATCCTTCACGTCCTTCTTAGCCAGCTGAGTAGTTACCATCTGATATTTTTCATCTATCAGGTCTGAAATGAACTTTGGCTGGGCTGTAAGAGTAGTACCCGGATTCTGAGCCGATTCAAGGAGCTTGATCTCGCTGTTAAGAGCATTGATCTGCTGATTGAGATCAATATCATCCTCGCTGTCGTAAACATAAGCAACGACCGAACCGTTACCGACCTTGCTGCCGTCCGTGACGGGATAGCTCAGAACACCGTTTGTTACCTGTCGGATAGTTGACTCGTTGCGTATGTATATGCCGCGGAAGGATATCCTGTCCGCCGAATTGGCTATCTGAGCCGTTTCGGTCTTATACTTCTCCGTAACGCTTGTATAGATCTGGCTGGACACCGAGCTGAGAATACCGACTGCAAGCAGCAGGAAAAGCACCTTCATCATACCGTCGTTATTCATATACCCTCCGCAGAGATATTATTTGTTGTCGCTGTCAGATTCAAGAATAGCGATAGGTCTTACCGGGATTATAGTGGAGATAGCATGCTTGAAAACAAGCTCCTGCTTACCCTCGCTTTCGATTATTACTGTATAGCTGTCAAAGCCCTTGACCATACCCTTGAACTGGAATCCGTTTGTAAGGATACAAGTAATGGGGATCTTGTCCTTTCGTGCCTGATTGAGAAAAACATCCTGAAGATTAAGTGACTTATTCATATTGCAGGCGTCCTTTCTTTTTATATGGAATTGTTTCATTGTATACAGAGCAGAGAACCGTTTTTCAAAAACAAACAGTTACTCTATATTACTCTTTATCATTATATCACATTATTTCTGATTTGGCTACTATATTCTTGCAACTATTTATAATTCCGTCGAATTGTTCATAATTTACGGTATCAACCCATGAAATTCGTGGATTTCGACGGAACCATGTAAGCTGACGTTTGGCATACCGTCTGGATTCCTGCTTGATCTTGGCAATACAGTCATCAAAAGACTGAGTTCCATCCAGATAAGGCAGCAATTCCTTATATCCGATGGCATTAAAGGCAGTTCTCGTATGGTATTTCTCTCTGACTGCTCTTACCTCCTCCAGCAGACCATCCTCAACCATTCTGTCAACACGGAGATTGATGCGGTCATACAGCTTTTCCCTGTCAAAGCAGGTAAGTCCGATCATGCACACATCATAAGGTGACTGTACCTTTCGGCTTTCCGTACGATTCTCCTCCCCTGTCCTGCCGGAAAGAATACACATCTCAATGGCTCTTATGACACGTACAGCATTATTGGGATGAATATCCTCCGCCGCCTTAGGGTCAAGCTCAGCAAGCTTTCTGTGCATGTATTCGCTTCCCTCTCTTGCTGCTTCTTCCTCAAGCCTTTTCCGCAGCTCAGGATCCTGAGCAATATGATCGAAGCTGATATTATCCACTACCGAATTGATATACAGCCCGGTACCTCCCACTATAACAGGCAGCTTTCCCCGTGAATGGACATCCTCTATCTTTTCTTTTGCAAGCTTAACATAGTCTGCCACGGAGAACTCACAGTCAGGTTCAAGAAAATCTATAAGATGATGGGGTATCCCGTCCATTTCCTCGGCAGTGGGTTTGGCAGTTAATACAGACATTCCCCTGTATATCTGCATTGAATCAGCGGATATGACCTCGCCGTTATATTCCTTGGCAAGCTCTATGCCCACCCTTGTTTTCCCCGATGCAGTAGGACCGCATATAACAAGCAGCGGTATTCTGTTCATAGCTCCTCCTTAATCAAACGATACGTCTGAACTGCTTTTCAAGCTCACGCTTGGTAAGCCTGAACATAACAGGTCTGCCGTGAGGACAGTATCTTATCCTGTCATCGGTGAGTATCTGCTTAACGAGAGCCTTAAGCTCCTCTGTGCCTGTTATATCATTAGCCTTGATAGCACTTCTGCACGCCATTGTGTGATACATATCATCAAGTATCTCAGGCAGCGGGTCACGTCTGTGTGCAGCAAAATTAGCCGCAAGCTCCGTAACGGTATCCCCTGCGTCCAGTCCCTGGAGAATCGTGGGAACTCCCTTCACAAGTGCCTTCGGAGCCTCAAGCAGCTCTATCATGAAGCCTGCGTCGGTGCATACCTTTAGGTTATTTGAAAGTGCGTCATATTCATTGTAATCCAGCTGCAGCTCTACCGGTTCCAGAAGTGTCTGACAGCTGAGATCTTCTCTGCCTGTTCTGAGACGTTCAAACAGGATACGCTCATGTGCCGCATGCTTGTCAACGATAAGTATTCCCTCTGCATCCTCGGCAATGGCATAATTCTTGAAAGCCTCTCCGATTATTCTGAAATAAACTTCCTTGGGCTTTTCATCGGGAGTCTCCTGAGGTTCATTATCCTTGCGGTTTTCAAAGGACTTGCCCGATATATATTTGAAGCTTTTTGTCTCCGGAGCTGAAAACTTGGCAAGGCTGTCATCCCCGTTTTCGTAACCATAGCTTGACTGCAAATGCTGAGAAACGTCGGTATGTTCCTTTTTCGGCGTGTCTGCCGATACAGTCTTGGCAGGCGTTTCTGCATTCTTCGGTACCAAAGCAGCTTGTTCGATAATATTAACCCTGTGGTCATCTGCCTTTTCTGCAGGTTCGGGAGCAAATTTCACAGTCCCGGGCTTCCGCATCGTTTCCGCAGGAACTACCCTTTGATCTGATACAAATTCCCGTGATTCATATACAGGAGAACGCTGCTCCTTCTGAGGAGCAGCAATGTGCTCCGTTTCCTTTGAAACAGAGGTATCTTTAAGAACTGTCTGCTCCGCAGGCTCCTGATCTCTGAATACAGGCACCGCATAATCGGAAGCAGTTTTAGGCTTTTCCTCGGGGAGCTTTATCTCAGCAGGACGGGTATCATTAAGCAGTGCATTTTTCACCGCAAAAAAAACAGTATCATAGATAAGCTTCTCATCGGTAAAACGGACCTCTGTCTTAGCGGGATGAACATTAACATCGACCACTGCGGGAGGAATGTCCAGAAACAGCACACAGGCAGGGAATTTCCCCTCCATTATGCTGTTGCGGTAAGCTTCCTCAAGTGCACACATGCATGTTACGGATTTCACATATCTTCCGTTGATGTAGAAATGCTGCATAGTCCTGTTTTTCCGTCCCCAGAGGGGCTTGACTGTGTAGCCGCTCACACGGATGCCGCTCATGCGGTACTCCACAGGTATCATTGAAGCAGCGTATTCCTTTCCGAATACTGAATAAACAGCAGAAAAAAGCTGATTATCTCCCGGAGTAAAAAGCTCCTGCTGATTGTTGCGTATAAATCTGAACGATATCTCCGGATGGGACACAGCTATCTTATTTACCATAGCTGCAACAGCATTTCCCTCGGAAACATCTTTTTTAAGGAATTTCAATCTTGCGGGAACGTTGAAGAAAATGTCACGTATTACAATAGTAGTGCCGTCGGGGCAGCCGCTTTTCTCATAGCATTTTTCAACTGTTCCCTCGATAACATAATGAGTTCCGTACTGAGAATCGGCAGGCTTGGTAAAAATCTCCGTTTTTGATACGGCACATATTGATGCAAGAGCCTCTCCTCTGAATCCCAGTGTCATGATACGGGAGAGGTCCTCCTTGACGCTAAGCTTGCTTGTTGCATGGCGGAGAAACGCCGTGGGAACATCCTCATAGCTGATCCCGCAGCCGTTGTCGGTAATTCGTATGTAAGAGATACCGCCGTTCTTTATCTCAACAGTAATTGCGGATGCACCGCTGTCGATAGAATTCTCGATAAGCTCCTTGATAACAGAGCATGGTCTTTCAATGACCTCCCCCGCTGCAATAAGCTCCGCCATCTCCTTGCTGAGAACATGTACCTTGGGCATTTACTCACTTCCTTGCAAAAAAACTAATTCAGCATCGCGCATATCTCACTGAGAAACAGCTTAGCCTCCTCAGGAGTAAATTCATCGGGATTCGTCTTTTTCAGTCTGCTTACAACGATATCATCGTTCATCGCCCCGAAGGACATCTGACCGTCCATATCCATCTTAACATTACCGGCGGACTTCTCCGCCTCCATTTCGCTTAGCAGCTCCCTTGCTCTGGAGATGACCTTTGATGGCAGACCTGCCAGCTTGGCTACCTCGATACCGTAACTGTCATCAACGCCGCCCTCAACTATTTTTCTGAGAAATTTTATAGTATCGCCGTGCTTCTTTACAGCAACACTGTAATTCTTGACTCCGTCCACCTTGCCCTCAAGTCCGATAAGCTCGTGATAATGAGTTGCAAACAGGGTCTTGCAGCCAATCCGTCTTGCATTGGCAATGTATTCTGCAACAGCTGTCGCTATGCTGATGCCATCAAATGTAGACGTACCTCTTCCTACCTCATCAAGAATGACCAGGCTCTGCTTGGTAGCATGCTTGAGTATATCCGCGACCTCGCTCATCTCAACCATGAATGTAGACTGTCCCGCTGTAAGATCATCCGATGCACCTACACGGGTAAATATCCTGTCTACGATAGATATCTTCGCATAATCCGCAGGAACGAAGCAGCCTATCTGAGCCATAAGTGTGATAAGTGCAGTCTGTCTCATGAATGTTGACTTACCTGACATATTCGGACCTGTAATGATAGACATTCGTCTGCCCGCAGTATCAAGATAAGCGTCATTGGGAACATACATCTCATCCGTCATCATCAGCTCAACAACAGGATGTCTGCCGCCCTTAATGTCGATTATTCCGTCAATGGCGATATCGGGCTTTACGTATCTGTTCTTCATGGAAACATCGGCAAAGGAGCAAAGCACGTCCAGAGCGGCAACAGCTGCAGCTGTCTCCTGTACCCGGACAAGGAGTGTGGAAATAAAATCACGCACCTCAGCGTATATCTCATTTTCAAGCACAAGCACCTTTTCACCTGCTCCTGCGATCTCCTCCTCGGTCTTTTTCAGTTCCTCGGTAATAAATCTTTCGCAGTTTGCAAGGGTCTGTTTTCTTATGTAATCCTCGGGCACAAGAGCATAGTTGGACTTTGTGACTTCAATATAATATCCGAACACACGGTTGTAGCTTATCTTAAGATTCTTGATGCCCGTGCGTTCCTTTTCACGTTCCTCGATCTCTGCAATGATTCCCTTTCCGTCCGCAATTATCCTTCGGAGCCTGTCAAGCTCATCATTGAAGCCGTCACGTATCATTCCGCCGTCCTTGGTCTGAGCGGGAGGATCATCAACAATAGCATTCTCAACAAGCTCGGATATCTCGTTAAGCTCATGAATGCTTCCCCTCAGTCCTTTAAGCAGACCCGATCTGCTGTTTTCCATCAGAGCACGTATCTGGGGCATTTTCATGGCAGTCTGTGAAAGAGCCTTTAGGTCACGGGGAGTTGCTGACTTGTACATGACACGAGTCATGAGACGCTCAAGATCATACACCCCGTCCAGAGCCTCCGAAAGCTCACTGAGCCGCACAGCATCCGAGATAAGCTCCTCAACCGCATCAAGCCTGTCAATGATAATAGCGGGCTTGATAAGAGGCTGCTCGATATATGCCTTAAGCAGACGCTTGCCCATTGATGTACGTGTGTGGTCCAGAACCCAAAGGAGACTTCCCTTTTTCTCCTTGCTTCTCATGGTCTCGCAAAGCTCAAGATTTCGTCTGGCAGTCAGGTCAAGCTCCATGTATCTGCGGTCATTGCATATCTTTATCTCGGTGAATCTTCCTACTGCGGCTTTCTGTGTGTCGCTGATATAGTAAAACAGTCCGCAGAGACAAGCCGCAGATGTTCTGTCATCCTCGCTGATTCCCAGCTCCTCAATGGATGCAGCGGAGAACTGCTTCAAGAGAGTATCCATGTGCTTTTCAACGGAGAAATCCTCCTCGGTAAGCAGGGAAACTGAAATATTCATCCTATGACGAATAAAGTCATTGACCCGCTTCATATCAAGCATTCCTGTGCTGTAAAGAAGCTCGGCAGGAGCGAATCGGGATATCTCATTGATTATAGTATCCTCTGTTTCATCATCTGATGTCACCTTATGTGCAAAAAGCTCTGCGTTTCCCGTAGAAATATCCGCAAAGCATACTGATACTGTGCCGTCGCCTATATAAACAGCACCTATATAATTGTTCCGTGAATCGTCCAGAAGGTTGCTCTCAGTAAGAGTACCGGGGGTAACGATACGGATGACCTCACGCTTGACAATTCCCTTTGCAAGCTTAGGGTCCTCAAGCTGCTCACAGATGGCAACTCTGAAGCCTGCATCGATAAGCCGTTTGATGTACATCTCAGCCGCATGATAAGGAATGCCGCACATTGGTGCTCTCTCTGCCTGACCGCAGTCACGGCCGGTGAGAGTAAGCTCCAGTGTCTTGGAAACGACGATTGCATCGTCAAAAAACATTTCGTAGAAATCGCCCAGACGGAAAAATACAATGTGGTTGGGATACTTATCCTTTACCTCAAAGTACTGCTTCATCATAGGCGAAAGCGTACTGCGATCTACTTTCATTATCAGTGGCAGCCTCCGCATGTAGAGCAGCTTCCTGTGCATGATGTCTGAGGAGCTGTCTCGGGGCAGGTAAGAGGATCTCCGCCGTTTGCAGCAGTTGTAATAATGAACTGAATGCTGTTAAGTATATCGTCCATATCACTCTGTGCCTTGTCGAAAGCAACCATGTGCTCATTCTTCATAACGGAATCATAAAGCTCACGCATCTCGCTGTCAAGAGCCTTGATCTTTTCGGTGTCCTTATCCTTCTTTGTAAGCTCAGAATCCAGGTCAGCTTTTGCTTCCTGAAAACGCATTATCATCTTCTGAAGCTCAGTATCGCATTCATTTGCAGCCTTGGCTGTTATGAAGCTATTGTATGCGGGGTCTTCCTGAAGTGCCTTTCCCAGTTCTCTTGCCAGTTCAATTACCTTGCTCATTGTATGATTCTCCTTTGAAATATTGATTAATAGAATATATTATTATACCATATTCCGGTGAAATTGTCAATTGATTATCTTTCCCTCTACAGCCCAGTTAAAGCTCTTAGTGACCTTTACCTTACGCACCTGCCCGATAAGTTCGATGCTGCCCATAGCCTCGGTAATGATGAATTCATCGCTCTTTCCGCTGATAAAGCCCTCTCTCCTGCTCTGACCGTCGAAAAGCACCGTGAACTCCCGTCCGATGAAACGTTTGTAATTCTCGTCGGATATCTCCCTCTGGACCTCAAGCAGCTCCCTGAACCATTTGCTTTTGTCAGCCTCGGGAGTTGTATCAGCCATCTCAGCTGCCTTTGTGCCTGTTCGTTTGGAATAGATAAATGAGTAGATGTTATCATACTTCACCCTGCGGACGATATCCAGCGTTGCCATAAAATCCTCATAGGTCTCGTTTGGAAAGCCCACAATGATATCCGTGGTGATAGAAAGATCGGGGATATATTTTCTTCCGCACTCGACGATCTCCATGTACCGTTCAGCGGTGTATCTCCTGTTCATCGCTTCAAGTATCCTGTTGCTGCCCGACTGCAGAGGAAGATGAATGGAACGGCAAATCTTCCTGCTTTCCGCAATTACCCGAAACAGCTCCTCGGTAGCGTCCTTTGGATGAGGAGACATGAACCTTATACGGAAATCACCATCCACCTCGTCGATACGCCTTAGCAGCTCGGGGAAATCTATTTTCTCATCCAGACCCTTGCCGTAGGAATTAACGTTCTGACCCAGCAGCATTATCTCACGGCAGCCGCTTTCCGCAAGTTCCTTTATTTCGTCAATAATTGCTTGGGGTTTTCTGCTCCGCTCTCTGCCCCGCACATATGGAACTATGCAATAGGTGCAGAAATTATTGCAGCCGTACATAATAGGTACTCCTGCCTTGTAGCTTACCTGACGGACAGACACGCCTGATTCGCATATCTCTCCGCTTCGCTCCTCGGTATCGCAGACAAATCTTCTCTCGGTAAGCACCTGATAAAGCAGCTTAGGCAGTTCTCCCGCCGCAAAGGTGCCGAAAACCATGTCCACCTGCTTATAGGATCTGCGTATCTTTTCAGCAACCTGTTTTTCCTGTGCCATACATCCGCATATTCCTATGATAAGCTCCGGATTTTTCTCCTTCAGATGCTTTAGCTCACCTATATTGCCGTAGACCTTTAGCTCAGCATTTTCACGTACAGCACAGGTATTCAGGATAATGATATCCGCTTTGCCGATATCATATGTAACTCCGCAGCCCATCATACACAGCTGACCTGTAAGACGCTCACCGTCACTCACATTCTGCTGACAGCCGAAGCTGTGAACATAGCAGAGAGGCGGAGCTTCACGCTTTGCAAATATCTCTCGCACTCCTGCGGAATAATCGAATTCTGTTTCTATGCCAAACATTCCTCTCCATCAATAAATGTAATACTTATCATAGCCGAGAGCAGTGACCGCTCTGACTGCATCATCATATTCATCAGCCGACATGGAGCTGCGGCAGATCATAGGATAATTTTCAAGACCTTCGGAACGGGCAGCAACTGCAGCAAATACCGCAGTGACCTTATCGTACTCCTCCATCTCGTCAAGAATGATCTCCTCACCCCCTGAGATCATTGTCCTGCTGATATTATTCTCGGAATAATCTATCATTATTCTGCAGCCGTAAAGCTCATCAGGCTCAAACAGCTCACTGTATCCCTTGATAATTGAATTAGCCGTGATCCTCAGCATGACAGAAGCATTGCTCTCCTCCCCTGCTTCTGTCATCTTTCTCGCAAGTGATGTAAGTGCAAGATATCTGTCGCTGTAAGGCGATACCTGTTCGCCAAGCAGTTCAATATCCGTTGAACGGAATTCGGGGAAGATGAAATCATCACATATTATCTCGGCAAATCCCGCCTCTCCAAGCTCTCTGACAATATCGCAGCAGAAATCTATCGCAACATCGTCAAAGGGAGAAAGCCATGGCTTGCCCCCCTTCTCGGGAGATGTATCCAGCCATGTGGAATCATCCTGACTGCGGTATGAGCCGTCACGGTAATCGCCGTATCTGTTGTTATCATAAAGAACGGAAACAAGTGCAACAGGACGCAATCCATATTTAACGCAGAGATCGCTGATCTGCTTAGCCGATAGCCGGGAACGAACAGGATATTCACCGTCTGTTACTGTGGAAACCAGTGGTATCTCGGTGGAATAATAGAAGAAACCTCCCTCTGCCTTCATAGGCAGGATAACCGCTGTACAGCCGTCATTCTTAATTGATTCAAGTGCCGCAGAAAGAGTCTCGGCATCTGCCATGTCCTCAATGGAGACCGAGGCGGCAGCACCTCCGTTTCTCAGGGTAACTTCAGTCTGAACAGTTTCCTGTGTAACCGTCTGTACAGGCTCAGAGGATGGCTGTGTAACAGCATCCTGAGTAACAGCACTTTCCGAAGCAGCAGGAGCAGTCTCAGTCGGCTGACTATCATCGGATATCTGAGAAGAATCTCCGCTGACATCAGAAACAGGAGGATCATCCTCGCTGCCCGGAGTCCACGGCTCGCTCTCAATATGGTTAGCCCGTTCGGCAAGATAATCGCTTACAGGTCCCGCAACACTGTAGCCCACAAATACAAGGATCCCTACGCAAATAACTCCCGTAACGATCTTTATAGCATTATCGCTTCTGCGTTTTATTTTATAGTGTCGCTTTGGACGGAAAATTTTCTTTTTCCTGTATCTGCTCATCTTATTTGTTCCTTTCAGTTATATATAGGAAGGCGAATGTCCCAGAACACCATATAAAGCCATTGCCATGATTCCCACAAAAAGCATTGCTGCAGGGAATCCGCGAAATGCCTTAGGGGTGTTCTGTGAAAAAAGGGCAGGTCTTACTGCGGACATAGCATATGAACCGCAGGTGAATCCAAGACCGATGCCAAGACCGAAAATTGCGTATTCTATCATCGTTGTGCAGGTACGCATGCTCAAAAACATTGTACCCATTACAGCCGAATTAAATGCTGAGATATGCACATATTTTTTCATTTTTCCAAAGCCCTGTCCGAAAACCAATCTTGCCAGGACAAGGGTAATAATATACACTATACTGATAATAACAGTGAAAATAAACGGAAGCATCATTCCGATATCGCCGAGAGCCTGTATCCTTGTGCGGAGCAGACCCATTATCAGAGCTGCAACAACGGACATATATGTTACCCCAAGGCAGACACCTCGGAGATTACGTCTGTTTTTGGCTGCGATCATCATTGTATTTGTACCGATGGCACGTGCAAAAACTATGTTCTCCGCTAATACCGATGTGCACAGAGACAGGAGCAGTGATGAAATATAGCCTGTTATTTCAAATTCAGTACCGTTCACAGGGAAAGATCACCTCATTCTGTTATTGTAAATCAAGTTTTGTTGCCCGAAGCAATTACGCTCATTTGTATTCCATGCATAATGAGCAGTTCTGTCAAAGCGTATTCATTATTCTTTATCAAAAAGTCTTACAGCAGCAGCCAGGAGTCCGATAAGGATAAAGCCTGCATAAGGAGCTGCAAGCCCGGGTATATTCAGCGAAACACCGTAAAGCTGATTGCCTATACCGCCCTGAGAAAAAAGTTCACGGAAATATCCCAACAGTATTATAATTATATCATAACCGATAATGTGTGATATGATATCAATTATCATCCTGCTGCGTTTCATTCGGAAAAATCTCAGCTCAGAAGCGGAGATAATGAAGCTTGATGTTACTATCATAGGTGCAAAAACACCCAGCTTTGCGATAGTTGCGGGAAGTCTGCCGTCAAACAAGGTATATACGGGCATGTAGACCACTGCGGAGGTAAAGCAATACATTACGATTCTCAGTGCATATGGAAGCCCCTTCGGAACAAAGGAAGATATTATCAGTGAAATGAATGTAACTGCAGAAAACACTGCCGCATAGGTAAGGGAATTGGCAAAGGTATTTGCAAGAGCCGCTGCAGGTGCGGCAAGGGCACCCGATACAAGCAGAGAATTCTCAACAGTTATACCTTGCCAGGGCGACCATTTTTTCTTATCAGCCATTCTGCTGCTCCTTTCCCTGCCGGTCCGGTACATTTGACACAGCTTGATTTTTTTCCTCGCTCTGTACCGCCGCCATTATATCTCTGCTGCGTTTTCTCCTGCTTCGTGTATCCCTTCTTTCAGAAAGATCGGCCCTGTCAAGCAAGCGTGCAATGGGTGCACAGATCACTGCTGCATAAACAACAGGATTTTCCACAGTAGAGATCATCTCAAAAAAGATCACCATCAGTCCGCATATCACACCGAAAAGTATACATGAGCCGTTTGATCTGGGTGTGACAGAAATATCACAGGTAAGGAACATGATGCCGAAGATAAGCATTCCTCCCGCAAGGGAAAGCTTCGCTCCCTCGAATCCTCCCGAAGCAAGCTTGTACACCATTATCGTACCCAGCTCATAAATAAAAACAAGGGATGATATTGCTCTCCTGAACATGAGCACAAGAGCACATACAATAAGCAGAATAATTGCCGTTGCACCCATAGGACCTATGAATCTGCCTATAAGCAGTTCGAAATCACCTGTATTGGTGTTTGTTGCAAATGTCATGCTTTTGGAAAATGAGCTGAACAGCGGTTCTGTTACTGTATTTTCAAGTCCCACATAGGTAAATGGCTTAGGATAGGAAAGCATCTGCGTAGGAAATGACAGCACTGCGAAAATATAACCCGCAGCTGAACAGCTGAACAATTCATTTCCGTGACCGCCGAATGGATGCTTTGCAATGCAGATCGAAAAGGCAGCAGCAGCTGCTGCCACTGTATACGGCACCGATGCGGGCATCATCAAAGCAAGAGTAAGTCCTGTTATTACAGCTGAGATATCGTGGATATGCAGCTTCTTTCCTCTTATAACTATGCATACAGCATCAAGCACAAGTGCAGTACCTACAGTTACTCCTGCTACAACAGCAGCTCTCGCTCCATAATAGTATACCGCAATAAGCAGCAGCACGATAAGAGCGATCAGCTGTGTTGCCATTGCACTGAAATCATCGGGCCGCTTAGATATCCTTGTAAGTGATTCCGAGCTTTTCCGCTGGATCTCTGCAAGAAGCATTGAGAGCTTTTTGTTCATTTCCATCTGCGTCAGCCTCTCATGCTGCGTACAGCTGCACTCATATCTTCCGCCTTAAAAAGATAGGACCCTGCTACAAGGATGTTTGCACCGGCTTCACGTACAATAGCGGATGTTTCTTCATTTATTCCGCCGTCAACCTGGATATCAGTATCAAGTCCATTAGCGGTGACATATTCACGAAGCTCCCTGACCTTCTCAACTGTCTCAGGGATAAAGCTCTGTCCTCCGAAGCCGGGTTCCACAGTCATAACAAGGATCATATCTGCATCTGCAGCATAGGGAAGCACTTCAGCAGCAGGCGTTGCGGGCTTGACAGCTATTCCTGCCTTGATACCCTTTGCCTTGATCTTTTTCAGTGTCTCCCCTGCATCGGAGCCTGCCTCAAGGTGAAATGAAATCATGTCCGCACCTGTGTCCGCAAAAACATCAATATATCTTGCAGGCTCTGTTATCATGAGGTGCACATCTATGAACATTTTTGTATTCCTGCGAACACCTGCAAGAACAGGTATTCCGTAGCTGATATTATTAACGAAAACACCATCCATCACATCGAAATGGATATGGTCTGCACCTGCCTTCTCCGCTCTGGCAAGCTCATCTGCCAGATGGCATATATCTGAACTCAGAATTGAAGCTGAAACAATAGTATTCAATGAATAATCCTCCGTAATTCGTCTCTGTCCGCCAAAAAAGGGAACAGAAATCCATAATGATACATAATAAGTATAAACCACATTTCAAGCTACGTCAATAGTAAAAAAAGTTAAAAAACACTTTCGACATATTAAACTATTTTTCTCCGTCTGCAAAGGTGCGGTTTGTGCAAGAATATAATATTGCTCCACCAATTAACTACCCCATTTTCTGCTTTCCCCGCAGCCGAAATCCATCGTCAGAAAACCTTGAAATATCCGCATATTCCTCCGGTTTTCTTCCCGGTGCTGTGGCTCTTCTCATAGTTTTTCAACAGTTAATTGGTTGAGCAATATCAAGAAATCATAATAATAAGTGTCGCTTGCCGCACAAAACGCAAAAATTTGACAAGCAAAACGCAAAAAAGCC
>JBJERX010000067.1:0-13696 GCA_051882495.1 Huintestinicola sp.
TGGGATTTCCCGTTGTAAGCTCTTTCATAAAAGTCTCCTGAGGATTCAATAGTCTGTATTATCCGTATTCTTAGAATAGATTATCTTAAAAGTTGAGTTTTGTCAATAGAATATTTTCCGAGATATTATTAATAATGTTTTATACTAATTCTAACACTAAGTCTGAATCATTCAATAGTCAAATACGGCTGATAGGATCAGTATAACATCAAAAGAGCAGCAAACTTTACAGTAATGCCGCTCTTGATAAACATGTTATTTACTTGTCTGCAGGGTTCTGTTCATTGACTCTCGGAGCTTTTTTACCAAGATATGTCGGACGGAACCAGTATATATAGCATTCAACGATTCTTCTTATGGTAAAATCATAAAGCAGGAAAATCAGATTGATAAATACCATCACACCGACTATCGCATATTTTCCGAGAAAAGCAAACTCTTCAAAGAAATCATAGCTGCCCATGATGTATATCATAAGCTTGTACCAGACTGTCATTGAAACATTGAATATTGCAAATTTGCATAACAGCCTGACAATGATAAGCTTTATCTGATCGAGCTTTGGAAGCAGAACAGGATAGTAACCGAAAAACATGATAAACAGCATTGACGCTTCCTTGTCAGGTGTAAGAAACAGCGACAGGATCGAAACCGAGATATACGCCGCAAATGCCCAGGGAGTATTTACTTCCTTTGCTATTACTATCATAAGTGCTCCCGCATAAATTGGTATCGCCATGCTCAGCAAAGGAATTACTCCTGTCAGGAACATAAGTGCAAGGCAGAGAGCCGATATAACGCCACCAATGGCAACCTTATAGCTTGTATTGTTTATACGGCTGTTCATTAATACACCTGCCTGAAGTACATTTCATTCCGTTTTAACGGATCATCCTATCAATATAATAAAAAGTATAGCACCATGCGGCATAATTGTCAAGGAAACGAGCAAATACATTTCTGCAATTTGTATGACCTTACAAAAAACACGAAGGATATTATCTATCCTGCCTGTTAGCCGATGCTTCGCTTTCACGTCTGATATAGTCAAACGCCTGCTTGATATTGGATACCGCAATTATGCCTATATTGAATTTGTGGGGATCGATCAGCTTAAGTGCCAGCTTCGGAATAATGCATTTTTCAAATCCAAGCCGCTGAGCCTCCACTATCCTCTGGGATATATGAGAAATATTACGTATTTCACCGCCAAGACCAATTTCACCGAAAGCAGTCAGTTTTTCGTTTATAGGCAGATCCATAAGTCCGCTGTACAGAGCCAATGCCACGGGAAGATCGGCAGCAGGCTCATCAAGCTTAAGTCCTCCGACTATATTTATATATACATCAAGCGTACCGTAAAACAGCCCGGCTCTTTTCTCAAGCACCGCAATAATAATTGCCATACGATTGAATTCAAATCCGGTAGCCATACGTCTCGGAACATTAAAACTGCTTTTTGTGGCTAATGCCTGCACTTCCGCAAGAATAGGTCTGCTTCCCTCCATAACACAAGCAACACAGCTTCCCGATACACCGTATGGACGGCCTGAAAGCATCATCATAGAAGGGTTATCGACTTCCGCAAGACCGTTATCCAGCATCTCAAAGACTCCGATCTCATTAGTAGAACCAAAACGGTTCTTAACAGCACGTAGTATTCTATAGCTGAGCTGTCTGTCGCCTTCGAAGAAAAGCACAGTATCAACAATATGCTCCATTACCTTAGGTCCGGCAATATTGCCATCCTTATTAACATGACCAACTATAAAAATAGGTATCTCAAGATCTTTGGCAAGATGCATGTACATATTCGTGCATTCACGCACCTGAGTTACGCTTCCCGCACTGGAATTCACCTCACTGAGATACATTGTCTGGATAGAGTCAATTATTACGATATCAGGCTTGGAGGACATAATGGTGCTCCTTACCGATTCCGCATCGGTCATGCTGAGCAGATAAAGATTAGGTGAGCTTACATCCAATCTGTCCGCACGAAGCTTTATCTGTCTGACACTTTCCTCTCCCGATACATACAGTACAGTGTGTTCATCACCAAGATAGCGGCATATCTGAAGAAGCAGCGTTGACTTGCCTATACCCGGTTCTCCGCTGAGCAGAACAAGGGATCCTTTTACAAGTCCTCCGCCCAGAACACGGTCAAGCTCACGGCACCCTGTTGAGTATCTCACTTCATCATCCGGATCAATGCTGCCAATAGGAATGATCTTATCCGAACAGTCAACTCCGCCTAATGCGGAAAGAGCTGTTTTGCCGCCCCGTCCGCTTGTCCTTTTGGGAGCGACCTCTATTACCTCCTCTTCAAGAGTATTCCATTCTCCGCAGGATGGACATCGACCGTTCCATTTAGATGATTCTGCTCCGCAGGAGCTGCATACGAATACTGATTTAAGCTTTCCCGGCATCTGTTTCAATCCTTTCAGTCTTTACCAATTATACCATTTGTCGTATCTTCCAAGCCTTCCGGCGTGATTTATTCAGTGGTTCCCTTAGTATAAAGGGACAGCAGAAATAATCCGCTGTCCCCGTATATCATTTTAAGTATTATACATGCTGCAGTGAATCGGAATCATCAGAAATCTCTTTTGATACGGCTTCGATCTGAACATCCGACTTAGCTGCATTCTCAGCTGCACCGATACCCGCACCGATAGCTCTGCCTGTAAGCACACTGCTTACAAGGTCCTTAAGTGAGATACCCATTCCGTCAAGGAGACCGTTGGATATCTGAGTTGTAGATGCTGTTATATCCCCTACCAACTTAGCAGTATTGCCTTCACCGTACATGGTGATGGAGTCAATATTGGTAAGAGGCTCTGCAACTGCCTTTGCAATGTCGGGCAGCTTATCGAAGTACATCTGGAGGATAGCTGCTTCCTGCATCTTCTGCATAGCTTCAGCCTTCTTATCAAGGCCCTCTGCTTCCGCAAGAGCCTTTGCTTTGACAGCTTCGGCTTCAGCGATACCCTTGGCTCTTATACCTTCGGCTTCCTGCTCAGCAGCAAATTTTGCTGCCTCAGCCTTTGCTCTCTGAGCCTTTGCTTCCTGCTCAGCCATGTAGTACATTGCTTCCGCTTCCTTCTGCTTTACAGCAAGCTCAGCTTCGGCGTTCTGGATATCCTCGTATTTCTTAGCTTCCGCTTCCTTCTGTCTTGTGTAAAGGTCGGCATCGGCACGCTGCTGCTGCTCAAACTTCTTAGCTTCTGCCTGTTTCTTGACCTCTGCATCCAGACGTCTTTCCTGAATAGCGATTTTCTGAGTTTCAAGCTCAACTTCCTTTTCCTGCCTTGCGATATTAGCATTGGCAGTAGTTATCTCGATCTGCTTACGCTGTTCCTCTTCCTGGATCTTATATGCTGCATCTGCCTCGGCCTTCTTTATATCGGAGAGCTTTTTCAGTTCGGCTTCCTTGATAGCAAGATCGTTGTTCTTCATAGCGATCTCAAGGCTTGCAGCGACCTTTGCGTCATTAGACTGCTTATCAGCCTCCGCTCTTGCTACTGCCACATCTCTGTCAGCATTTGCACGGGCGATAGACGCATCCTTCTGTATCTTTGAGATATTGTCGATACCAAGGTTGTCGATGACACCTTGTGAATCGGTGAAATTCTGAACGTTGAAGGAAACTACATCCAGACCCATCTTAGCAAGGTCGGGAGCAGCGTTTTCCTTGACCTTGTCAGCAAACTTCTGACGGTTGGATACCATGTCACGAAGCTCCATAGTACCAACGATCTCACGCATATTACCCTCAAGGACCTCTCTTGCAACACCGACAATGTAAGCTCTGTCCTTATTAAGGAAGTTCTGCTGAGCAAGTTCCATGCCATCACTGCTGAGAGAAACCTTAACATTTACCGCAGCATCCACCATGATGTTGATATAATCCGCTGTGGGCACTGCAGATGCTGTTTTAACATCAACTGACATAAGGCTGAGGTCAAGCTTATCCAGACGCTCAAAGAAAGGTATCTTAACAGAAGCCTTTCCGATTACTACCCTTGCCTTTTTGCCGATACCCGAGATTATGTATGCCTTATCGGGCGGAGCCTTAACATATCCCGATGCAAGTATGATAAGCACTACGATGCCTATCACGATTCCCACTGCAAGTCCAAGATGATCTTCTAAAAATCCCATAGATAATTCCTCCCATTGGTTTTTTCCGACAATTATCGGAATTCATTTACATTATATCAGTATTTATATAAAAAAGCAATAATTTTACAAAAAATCCTGCAAAGGATGCTATCTGACCTTAATGCACTCACATCTCCTGAGAAAATTGTTTATCTGACTCCTCAGGAAGAAAAACAGTTCCCTTTATTCCTTCTCCCGACAATATGTACGCTTTTTCCGAGACAGCAGCAGCCATAAACTGCTTTGTGGTTATCCTGTATGTTTCCCCATAACACTGAGCCGTACATTTGTATCTTTTTTTTAATGAGCTTTGTTCTTTATGTGCATTCAGTACAGGCTTACAGCCATCAGCCAGATATTCGGTTTTCAGTATTTTCCCAAGGAGAAGTCTCTGTTTTACAAAGCAGAAATAATCCTTTCCGCCGACTACCCATATAGTACCGCACCAGCCGGTAATGATCTTAACTGCAGCACTGAGCATTTCGGCCGAAGAGGGCATTTCGCCTCCTGCAAAAATACCTGTCAGACCCAGAGCAGTCAGCAATATTAGTGCTGTCATCAGTCCGTCATCAAAGGTAAATATGGGATAATACTTTTTTGCAAGCTCTCTTATATGTTCATTATCCATATCGAACAGTCCCCTTTTGATCTCAAAATAATCACCGTACAACTATAAGCGTAATTGCACGGTGACGAAAATGCTGCTCATCAGCAAAGCAACGATAAGCTATGATTTTTCTTTATGTACACATGTCACATAGTTTCGTAGAAAACTGTTTCTGTAAGAGGCTTTCTGGCTGTTGAATGTCTGTCCGGTGACTGAGGCTCCTCGTCTGTATAACCCACTCCGAGGATATTTACAGGCTCAAGATCATCGGGAATGTTGAATGCCTCACGGATGACCTCAGGCTTGAACCAGCACATCCATAAGCTGCCAAGTCCAAGTGATGCTGCTTCAAGCATCATGTGATCGGTAACGATTGCTGCGTCGATATCGGATGTACATTTATTGTCATACTTACGTTTCCATGCTTCATCCCTGCTTGCACAGATGATAAATGCAAGAGGGGCTCCGTAGAATCTTGCACCTTTTCCAAGCTTTTCAAGAGCTTTATCGGTGCTTACTACGATTATCCTTATAGGCTGCAGATTTGCTGCTGTGGGAGCTGCCTGAGCAGCAAGGAGTATCTTTTCGATTTTTTCCTGCTCAACCTTTTTATCATTATAGCTGCGAACAGAATAACGCTGCTTTGCAAGTGCGAGAAAATCCATATGCTATATTTCCTTTCAAGTATAAAGATTTTTTTCTTCCTCATGCTTCTTTGGTCTCCCCATAAGCTCCTTGATAGATTCTCTTGGAGACTTTCCGTTGAAAAGCACATCATAACATTTTTCGGTAATAGGCAGACTGATGCCGCACTTCTTTGCAAGCTCATAAGCTGCCTTGGTGCAGAAATATCCTTCTACTGTTCCCACCTGCTTAACAGCTTCCTCCGGAGAAACGCCCTGACCGATAAGAATACCTGCTCGTCTGTTTCGGCTGTGCATACTTGTGCATGTCACAATAAGATCACCAACACCTGTAAGACCGGCAAATGTTGTCAGCTTGCCGCCCATTGCAACACCAAGACGAGCGATCTCAGTAATTCCTCTGGTCATAAGAGCAGCCTTAGTGTTGTCACCGAATCCCATACCGTCACAGATTCCTGCACAGAGAGCGATAACGTTCTTCATTGCACCGCCAAGCTCGCATCCTATAACATCATCATTGATATATATTCTGAGGGTAGAGTTGGACATTACACTCTGAACATAGTCTGCATCTTCAGGGTTTTCCGAAGCTGCTGCAATAGTTGTAGGCATGCCTACAGCAACCTCCTCAGCATGAGAAGGTCCGCTGAGCACAACAACCGATCTGCCGATCTCTTCCTTAAGTACGACACTCATACGCTTAAGTGTTTCAGCTTCAAGTCCCTTGCCCGTGTTTGCAATGACTGTATCATCATCAAAATAAGGAGCTGCTTCCCTTGCAACGGAACGGACAAAATTTACAGGAATACCGAATATTACAAGATCCTTTCCCTTAACACAGGAAATATCGTCACTTAACTTAATGCTTTCGTTTATCTTTACTCCGGCAAGCTTGGCTTTATTCTCTCCGTCACGTCTGATATCATCAAGCTCCTGCTTGAATTTTGACCATACAGTAACATCGTGTCCCATCTTATCCAGCATTACAGCAAGACTGAGACCAAAGCCGCCAGAACCAAGGACAGTTACCTTAACAGTTTTTTCAGCCATCTGAATTAACATCCTTTCTATTTACGGAATCATTCATAACATCAGTTTTCTTTTTGCTGCCGAACTTATTCTCTGTACCGTTTCTGAGACGCTGGATGTTTGAACGGTGCATATAAATAAGCAGTATGCTTGTTCCAACTACAAGTCCGGTATGCAGCAGAGATCTTTCCATTCCGATCTTATATATATAGTTGTGAACAAAAAATGTAATTATAGGATATGCCACTGCTGCGAGTATAGAACCAAGAGAAACATATCTGGATATCGCAACCACAAGAATAAAGAATGGAATAACGATACAGAAGGTAATCGGGTCGATAACGAGAAGGATAGAGCAGGAAACAAGTACACCCTTGCCTCCCTTGAATCCGTAATAGATAGGGAAAATATGACCAAGGATAGAGAACATTCCCGAAATATATCCTACAGCACGCTCGTCAATAAAGTAAACATTTTCAAAATCAGCACCAAGGATAAGCTCACAGAGCTTAAGGCTGATTATTGCAGCAATAACACCCTTGCCGAGATCACCGATAAGTGTCAGCAAAGCGGGCACCTTGCCATAGCATCTGAGAGTATTTGTCAGACCTGCATTCTTACTGCCGTGTTCACGGATATCCTCATGCTTAAGCAATCTGACAACAATTATGGATGAATTGCAGCTTCCCAGCAAATATGATACGACTGCTGTTACTGCAAGTGCTAAATACAGCATTATTTGTCTTCCTTTCAGCGTTATTTTGTATCCTGTTTGTCACGTTCACGAATTACAAAACGCACAGGTGTACCGGTCAATCCGAATGTCTGACGAATCTGATTCTCGATATAACGCTGATACGAAAAATGGAAAAGATCAGCTCGATTCACGAAAATTACAAATGTAGGAGGCTTTGTAGATGGCTGGGTCATGTAATAGATCTTTAGTCTTCTGCCCTTGTCAGAGGGTGGTTGAACACGGGTCGTAGCATATGACAGCACATCGTTCAGCATACCTGTAGTGATACGCATGCAGTTCTGAGAATGCACACTCTGGATCATGTCATATAGATTTTCAACTCTTTGACCTGTCTTTGCGGAAATGAATACAAAAGGAACGTATGACATGAAGCTGAAATCTTCTTCAAGCTTTTTCTTGAAGATATCCATTGTATCAGACTTCTTTTCAACAGCATCCCACTTATTAACTGCGACGATACAAGCCTTGCCTTGTTCGTGAGCGTAGCCTGCTACCTTGGAATCCTGGTCGGTAAAGCCAACTGTACCATCAATAACGATAATGCATACATCCGCACGGTCAACCGCCATATATGCACGGAGAACACTGTAATGCTCAATCTTTTCTGTTACCTTGGATTTCTTTCTGATACCTGCCGTGTCAATAAAGATATACTTTCCGTGATCGTTCTCTATAACAGTATCGGTCGCATCACGGGTAGTGCCTGCAATATTGGAAACGATTGTACGCTCTTCACCTGCTATCCTGTTGATAAGCGATGATTTACCTACATTAGGCTTTCCTATAACCGCAACTCTCACATATTCCTCATCATATTCATCCGCTTCATCCTTAGGGAAATACTTGAATATCTCATCAAGAAGATCACCAGAACCGTGACCGTGAAGTCCTGATACAGGGAATGGATCGCCCATACCAAGATTATAGAATTCATAGAATTCAGGAGGCGGCTCACCGATGGAGTCACACTTACTTACTGCAAGGATAACGGGCTTACCGCTCTTCTGAAGCATTGACGCAACTTCGTAGTCATCAGCTGTAACTCCGCAGCGGAGATCGGTGAGAAATACGATAACATCCGACTTTTCTATTGCTACCTCAGCCTGACGACGCATCTGTGCGAGAATAACATCTTCGGAATCAGGCTCAATACCGCCTGTATCAACTATCATAAACTCACGATTACGCCATTCGCACTTGGAATAAATACGGTCGCGGGTAACACCCGGAGTATCCTCAACAATAGAAAGACGCTGACCGATAAGCTTGTTGAAAAGAGTAGATTTACCAACATTTGGTCTGCCTACAATAGCAACTATAGGTAATGCCATTTATATCATCTCCATTCTTGTAAATATAGATTAATAATCAATTCCCAGCATTGCATCAAGGAGTGCAGCTCCATCATTATCTGAGAATCTGAGCCTAACACCCAGTTTCCTTTCAACGTCGGAAATAGTAAGATCATCAAGAAACAGATCGCTGTCTTTTTTGATCATTGCACTTGAAAGCAGCAGCTCAGTTCCAAGCTGTCTGCCCTTAAGCTGAGATATTATATCACGTGCAGTCAAAAGGCCCGCAACCGTAATAGTCTCTCCAAAAAAGCTGTTCGTGATCCTATGCACCTGAATGTGAACATTGCTCCATTTGCTTTCGCATCTTTCGGCAAGCCGTGACATAAGATCATAAGCAAGAACACCTGTAGCTATGGAAATATTTCTGTCCGGAACAGTATCAGCTGCATCATTTATTGCAGAAGCAAATTCATCCTCCAGAGAACGAATCATTCCAACACCATTTTCATACTGGCAATAGTCCTCATAGTAGTTATCATCAGGTATAGGACGCTTGGCAGTAAGATAGAATTCATCTGAGGGAAAAACAAGTCTCGTACCGTATTTTTTAAGGAATTCACTCTGGAATTCCTCAATAATATCAATAGTTTTTCCTGCTGATTCCTTATCAAAGAGGGTAAGAGGGTACAGTCCCTCACGGAATTTAGTCAGACCAACAGGCACTACTGCGATACTCTGAATATTAGGCATCATACTGCCAAGGTCTGTAAGTGTACGGCGAAGCTCATCACCATCGTTCAGACCCGGACAAAGCACGATCTGACAGTTCATAACTATACCTGCATCTGCAAGCTGACGGACGAAATCAAGCTTCTCCCCGGCAAAACGGTTATTCATCATTTTACATCTCAGTTCCGGGTTAGTTGTATGAACCGAGATATTAATGTTAAGCTTCATTTTGATGATACGGTCAATATCATCCTGTTTAAGATTGGTAAGAGTAACATAGTTACCCTGAAGAAACGACAGACGAGCGTCATCATCCTTGAAATAAAGGGTATCACGCATACCAGGAGGCATCTGATCTATAAAGCAGAACACACATTTATTGCAGCAGCTCTGCTTTTTATCCATAAGGAAAGTATCAAATTCCAGACCCAGATCGTCATATTCGTTTTTATGGATCCTTAGCAGAATACTCTTGTTATTACGCTTAAGAAAAAGATCCACCGACTGTTCGGATGAATAAAACATATAATCTAGAACATCATGAATAGGGCATCCGTTTACCGAAACAAGGACGTCTCCTGCTCTGACTCCTGCATGTGCGGCAGGTGAATTTTTTATTACACGTCTGATATCTGCTGCCACTATTTTTATCCTCCTGAACAGTGATGAAAAAAGCAGAGAAAGATTGCTCCATCTCTGCTTCCTTTAGAAAACAAAATTATGCTTCCTTCTTGATTACCTCAACGCCCTTATAGAAACCGCAGTTCTTGCAAACCTTATGAGGAGCAACTAACTCACCGCAGTGAGAGCATCTTGAAAAATTGGGTGTATCAAGCTTCCATACAGCACTACGTCTCTTATCACGTCTTGCCTTGGATACCTTTCTCTTTGGTACTGCCATTATTCAGCACCTCCTTACTGTATTACCATTCTTAAGTACTGCTTTGCATGCTGTTATGCATTACATCCGCAGTCGGAAACATTTAGATCCGCACCGCATTTCGGACAAAGTCCCTTGCAGTCCTCCTTGCAGAGCAGCTTTGTCGGCATCTGCAGCAACATATCGTTCACAGCAAGCTCGTCTAATTCAAGCTTATCGTTTTCAGTAACCACATACTCATCGTTATCCGAATTCAGAAAACGTACAAGCACATGTTCATATTCAAACTCAAAGCTGCGTTCAAACCTGCTGAGGCATCTGTCGCAGTCAGCGTCTATCACAAAGGACAGCTTGTACTCAAGAGTAACAATTCCAGCCCTGTTGCGTACAACACCTTTCAGAGAAACAGGCCCGATAAAGCTATAACCATTGATTTCGCTTAACCTTTCATCGGAAATAGAGCAGTCAATATCCTGCTTTTCACCGACTATTTCATAAAGCTGTTTCAAGTTAATAACCATAATACGCTCCTGCACCAACACACAAACTATATTATATCATCTCATTTGTGAAATGTCAATAGTCTGCGAAATATTTTTTTGAGAGAATCAGTTTACTGCGTACTTTGTAACAGACTCGGGAAGAGAATCCTTATCAGCAGAAACTGTAAGTACAACATTGACATCGCTGCCTGTGAGCTTGTCGATCTTAGCAAGAAGAGCTCCCAGAGCTTCATAGTCAGCACCGCCAACCTTGAGGATAGAATCTACGAAAATATCCTTGATATCGTAGTTGCCTGCAATAAGTCCGGCAACAAGACCAAAGAAAGCCTCAAAGGAGTAGATGCTGTTAGCATCTGTATCAACGATTCTTACTGTAGGTGTGATATCGTATCTGAGCTTGTCGCTCTTATCAATGCAGACAACATAGCCGTCGGTGTTCTTTGAAGCTGCATTGATCATGTCAATCAGAATCTTGGTCTTACCTGAGCCCTTATTACCTGTAATAATCTTTACCATAATAACTCCATTCTCAGCGGCCGAAAGTATTTTGCTGAGCATGATGCAGGCAGCTGCGGTGCCGCTGTGCAGCCGTAACTGCGGGATATTTCCCGATTCTGCATACAACTCATTTATTCAACCCCATTTCAGGGTATGAAGCCTTGATTATCTGCCAAGCTTAGCTTCAAGAGCAGCCTTCTGATCCTCATATCCGGGCTTGCCGAGGAGAGCAAACATGTTCTTCTTGTAGCTTTCAACGCCGGGCTGATTGAAAGGATTGATACCGAGCATATATCCGCTTACAGCACAAGCCTTTTCAAAGAAATAAACCATATATCCGAAGCTCTTTTCAGAAAGATCTTCAAGCTCAAGTACAACATT
Source organism: Huintestinicola sp. (assembly GCA_051882495.1). GTDB lineage: Bacteria > Bacillota > Clostridia > Oscillospirales > Ruminococcaceae > Huintestinicola. The sequence continues at coordinate 11,488 of JBJERX010000067.1, forward strand.
GGGAACTCCGCCCTCAGTGTGAGCAAGAATAGTACCTTCAAATGCACATCTGTTTACAACAGACATATTCTGATTTGTAAGGAAGTTTAGTCCATCCAGATTCTGAGCATCATCCTCAAGGAAGAAATCCTTCTTAGGCTTCTTGATATCAACAACTGTCTCGAACATCACTCTTGAACCGTCCTGAATGAACTGACCCATAGAGTGGAGATCGGTGGAGAAAATGCAGGATGAGGGATAAAGACCTCTGTTGTCCTTGCCTTCGCTCTCGCCGAAAAGCTGTTTGAACCATTCTGCCATCATTGCAAATGCAGGATCGTATGCAACGAGGATCTCAATTTCTTTACCCTTTTTGCTGAGAATATTCCTGATTGCAGCATACTTGTAGCAGTCGTTATTGTCAAAATCGGCCTTAAGCTCGTCCATAGCCTGCTTTGCACCGGCCATGATAGCATCAACATCACAGCCTGCAACAGCAATGGGAAGAAGACCAACTGCAGTGAGTACGGAGAATCTTCCTCCTACATCGTCAGCAATAACGAATGTCTCATAGCCTTCTTTATCTGCCAGTTCCTTAAGAGTACCCTTTTTAGCGTCTGTTGTAGCGAAAATTCTTTCCTTTGCACCTTCCTTGCCGTACTTCTTCTCAACCATATCCCTGAACACTCTGAAAGCAAGGGCAGGCTCAGTTGTTGTACCGGACTTGGAAATAACATTTACAGAAAAGTCCTTACCCTCACAGAGAGAGATGATCTCATTGAGGTATGTGGGAGAAATGTTGTTGCCAACATAGTAGATATCGGGTGTGTCCTTTTTAAGATTATTGTAAAGAGGCGACTTGAGAAGCTCGATAGCAGCCCTTGCACCGAGGTAAGAACCGCCGATACCGATAACGATCAGAATATCGGAGTTAGCCTGTATTCTCTTAGCAGCAGCCTTGATTCTCTCAAATTCGTCCTTATCATAATTCTCGGGAAGCTCTGCCCATCCAAGGAAATCATTGCCTGCTCCTGACTTCTCAGCAAGGATCTTGGCTGCAAGCTCTGCCTGTGCCTTTGCAGACTCCATTTCGTGGGGAGCGATAAACTTCTCCAGATATTTTGTGTTAAGACTAAGTGGTGCTGACATTTTTTATTTCATCCTTTCAATATCATTTACGGCCGAAATGACTATATATAAAAGCCGCATATGAAATCTTTCCGCAGAAAGACATCGGCATAATCCTACATTTTTATTATACCGTATGCTATCTTTTATAATACTACTATATTTTTATGAAATTTGCAAGATTTTTTGCAAATTATAAGCACAATATCTGCATTTTTATGTATTTCGTCTAAAAATCCACAACAGATTTTATAACTTCCAACAATATATATAAGACATCCTTCTTCTTGACGTCCTCTGCTGCAGTTATCCTGCATACTTTAAGAAGCTCATCATCCAGATAATAGTGAAGCTCCCCTGTTTTTTCTCCTTTGCTGCATGGTGCATAAACGTATTCGGGTAGAATGATTTTTTCTGTAACACTCTCCTCTTTTCCTGCGGGAACAACGATCCTTCCTGCATCCTCAACAGCAAGTCTGACATTCTCGGAAGTTCCATGCTTTACAGCGATGCTGTCAGGCATATCCTCGGGTATTGAAGGAATAATTACCCTGTATCCGCCAAAAGCAATGTCAAGAAGCTCTTGTGACAGTGATAATGCACTGTCTTCATCATCACATACGAATACAGCAGCAGCAAATGTGCATCCGTCACGCCGGGCAGCTTCTGCAGCAAAATAGTCTGACTCAGGTCCCGTACCGCATTTGAAGCCTATAGCTCCCTTATATCTGTATGCCACAGTGTTCATTGACACCAGCGAGACCTCACCGTTTTTCAGTTCATCAAGACGAGTTGTAAACATCTCTGTCAGTTCGTTATGCTTTGCAAGCTCACTGATAAGCTTAGCCGCATCAGAGGGCGTTGTGTATTGCTTGTCATCATCATAATAACCATTGGGATTAAGAAACAATGTATTTTCCATGCCAAGCTCGGCAGCACGGCTGTTCATTAGGGCAACAAAATCCTTTTCATTACCGCTTACTCCCTCTGCAATTACCGAGGCAGCATCATTAGCATTGCCGATTATCACAGCTTTCAGCAGATTCCGAAGAGTCATACGTTCCCCGGGCATGAGCCATATTTGTGCCCCCTGCATGGAATT
>JBJERX010000068.1:0-13523 GCA_051882495.1 Huintestinicola sp.
AACCCCAGACCCTTTGATTAAAAGTCAAATGCTCTGCCGACTGAGCTAATGGCTCATGAGTACTCTCAATAGTGCCATTTTATTATATCAAATAAATCTATTCTTGTCAAGAGATTTCTCGTTTTTTATTATATTTGCTCAAATACGTACAGAAATTTGGTGGGATTATTGTCAAATATTGCATATACGCAGACAGTGACGCTTTAGCTTAAAGCAGCGGAGCGAACACACGCAGGATAGCATCAAACATGGTACCTCGATAATACTTACGATAGTTCTCGGCAGTAATTTCTCTGCACTGCTCCATTGTTTCGATATGATCCTTTTTCAGATCCTCAAGAATATCCACTCCATACATAAGCAAGCCGCATTCAAAATGCAGGTACAGACTGCGGTAATCCATATTTATTGTTCCCACTACGCCTACATCGTCATCACTTATAAAGCTTTTTGCATGGATAAATCCCGGCGTGTACTCATATATCCTCACTCCTGCTTTCAGCAGAGACATATAATTTGCCCTTGTAAGACGGTATATGATCTTTTTATCGGGAATTCCCGGGGTCACTATCCTGACATCCACTCCCCTTTTAGCTGCAAGGCAAAGGGAGGAACGCATCATATCATCAATAATTAGATACGGAGTGAAAATATAGACGTATTTTTTCGCACGGTTGATTATGTCAATATAGATATTTTCGCCAAGAGGCTCCTCATCCAGAGGAGTATCTGAAAACGGCTGGATATATCCTTTGGTCAGAGGAACTTCCTCACTGACCGATAATCTTTTGTATTCCTCTATATCATCATTATCATTACGGAAAGTATCCCACATTTCAAGAAACATTTCAGTAAAGCTGAAAACTGCTCTTCCTGTAATGCGTACCCCTGTATCCTTCCACTTGCCGTAGGGATGCGTCACATTGATATATTCATCGGAAATGTTTATTCCGCCTGTATAGGCTATCTCTCCATCTATTACAAGTATCTTTCTGTGATCTCGGTTGTTCATGACAAGAGAAACTACGGGTATAACAGAATTGAATGCGATACATTTAATATTAGGACTCAGCTTTTCAAGCTCCTTCCAGTATCTCGGAGGCAGAAGTGCCACACAGCCCATATCATCATAGATAATCCGTACATCCACGCCGCTCTCCGCTTTTTTTACAAGGAGGGATGAAAGCTTATCCCACATTTCGCCTTCCTGGATAATAAAATATTCAAGATAAACGAATTTTTCTGCTTTCTCGATATCAGCAAGCATTTCGGGAAACATATCATCCCCAAAAGGATAATACCTGTTTGCAGACGATGAATAATAGGGATAGCCCACTGATGTACGAACATATTCCATCATTTCCGATGCACGGAGATCATGGGAATTAATATCTTCAGCCGCGAAGCTGTCCTGCTCAAGAACGTGCTTGAAACGCTTTTCTGTTTTTGACATCATATTAAACAGACGCTTGGATGGCTTTTTTCCGCCTATAAAAACATACAGCAGACCGCCGAACAAAGGAAGTGCTGCCATAAGGATTATCCAGCATATCCGGTAGGATGGGTTATCATCCTTGCCAATAATATACAGTATCATACCTACACTGAGAAGCTTGAACACCGTATCTATAAACAGCGAGTATTCAGACAGCTTTATAATTGAAAAAGCTATCCATCCGAACTGTATTATAAGCAGGATAGCAGTAATTATTATCCTGCTTGCAATTAATCTTCTGTAACTGTACTTATGACTTTTCATAATTCACCTCATAGGCTGAGCCTTTCACATCCCCGATCATATGCTTATTACCCCATAACACGCTGCATTATCATTTACCCAATGCATCCGATACCTCATCTCTTGATCTGTATAGATGGGTAATAAATCGTGTGTCATATTCCGTAAGATGGTAATTTGCCTTGTAAATAAGCATATCCTTATATACTCTTGTGATATCGCTGCATCTTTTCTGAGTAAGTCCGAATCTGTCAAGAGCGGATCTCGGCATAGGCGAAACCCACATGAATGTATTGGCTACATCTGTCAGAAGATCAAACTGACTTCCCCGTTCATATACATTTATGCGGCGGACTGTTCCCGATGAATCCGTTCGCCTGGTGTATGCTCCCGAAAGATAGGGAACAGAATTATCTCCATGGACGATCTCGGTATAATTCCTTATCTGCTCTCCTGAAATGACCTCCTCCTTTGCAAGAGGATCTGCCGCTGACATGAGCATGAGATACTCAAAACGAAGCACAGGCTCACATTTAAGAGCTTTTTCTTCAAGGAGGGAAAGGAAATACTCCTCGTAATCAACATCGTAACGGATAACTGCTATACTGCTGGTGCTGCTGCACACATTACCTATAGCTTCAACGGAGTTTGTCTCACGGAAATCTATATTAAGATGCTTATCCGGTTCGATATCATTAACAAATGCTGTAAATGCATGAGTGATATATGTTGCTCTGGGAACGGATATCCCGAATGAAACCGTGTTCATGGAATATGGACGATACAATGCTTCTATTTTATCCATCTGAACAAGAATTGTCCTTGCATATTCAAGGAATTCTGCTCCCTTTTCCGTGGGAAACACTCCCTTTGCACTTCGCTTGAATATAGGAATGCCGACTTCGTTTTCCACTTCCTTAATTGCTTTGCTGAGATTAGGCTGTCCCATGAACAGATTAGATGCAGCCTTTGTTATAGAGCCTACCTTTTCAACTTCCACCATATATTTCAGATGCTGCAGGTTCATATTAATTCGTCCTTTCTGACATATAAAAAAATATATATCTGTTATTTACAATTTTACATCATTTATTGCAGATATTCACGGTAAATTTATGAATTATATTGTAACAATTTTTTGAATAGACAAACAAATAAAATTGTGATATAATATATGTCAGAAATTTTTTACGAATTTTTTTCCGGTTTCACCATAAATCCGTCTGTGTTCATCCGTATATAAAATGGAAGCGGAAATCACTCCACGGATATACAATTTTTTTGAAGGGGTTAAAAGCTATGACCGAAAGCTGTTTTTTGCAGTGCATGACGATGCTCTCCGAAAACAACATGGACGGTCTGAAGCAGATCTACTGCGAATACGGACGGATGATTTATTCCGCCGTAATTCAGATATGCCGAAGTCCGCATACTGCCGAGGATATTACATCGGAGTTTTTCCTTAAGCTGAGAAATGCTGCATCAGTTTATAAGGAAGGAAGGGGCCATAAAAAATGGCTGCTCATATCCGCACGTAATCTGACCATAGATCACATGCGTCGGCAGAACCGTGAAATAGCTTTTGATATGCAGTCTGAGGATCCTGAGGAAAACCCTGCTTCGTCCTTATCGGACGGCAGCAGCACCGAAGCAGAGGTCATATCATCAGGATTCATCGAAGAAATGCTCAGCTCCCTTGACAATGACCGCAGAGAAATAGTTAATCTCAAGATCTACTGCGGACTGACATTTGCCGAGATAGCCGAGGTCCTGCATATCCCACAAGGTACAGCCGCATGGAAATACCGTACGGCTCTTGAAAAAATGAAAAAATTGCTTGAGAAGGAGGAGTGTTACAATGGATAAGGATCTCGAAAACAAGTACATACAGTCCATGGACAGCACTGCTCCCGACATGGATAAGCTCTGGGAAAGGATATCCTCCGAGAGCCTGACATCGGACAGCACTGATATTTCCGCATTCACAGAAGCATACAAACAGATCAGACAGCCGGAAAAAAATCCGCTTATTTCAAGAACCGTTTCATTCGCAGCAGCTGCTGCCGCAGTTGTTATCACAATCGGTATTGTTAATAACACAGGCAGCACAACCAATATGCAGCAGTCGGACAGCATGTCCAACACATACAACGGAACCCAGGACCACTTTGGTAACGAAGTACCTGCAGAAGAAATGCTTGCGGACAGCAGCGAAGAATCCTTAGAGGATATAGTCGTTGGTTCTTCGGGCTGGGACTTCCGCACAGATATAACATCCCCGCCATCGTACATGAAGCTTGATCTTGCAGAAACGGAAAGCGGTATCTACACCGCACTTTCCTCCAACAATGAGGAAGAATATTTTGTGGAAAACAGGGTGCTTTCCGAAACAGATTTTTTCCTTGACGCAAGAATAATATCCGCCGAAATACAGACGGAGAATAATACGGCTCTGTACGAAGCAGAAGTAATTCACCTTATCGGGGACGGAATTACCACTGCAAAGCAGGTCACTGTCAGGACCTCATCTCCCTATGAGCTGAGAGTGAACCGTGAATATCTGCTGCCTATAAAAATTGATAACGGTGAATTTGTCATAGTATTTGACAACGCTCCTCAGATTGAGTTCACTCTTGACAGAGAAGTTGTTGCTCATAACGGCTGGGAAAGCCTTAACGACGGAAGCGAGATGCTTTCAGATTACGTTCAGACCTACAGGGACGATTATTTCTATGACAGAATGAACCTTATCCCCGAAGTTTCTCTTGAAAAGCTGTTTGATCGCTGGGAATACATTCAGAATAATGAATAACATCTGAAAGGCGGTCATTATATGAAAAAGAATATCAGAAGATCATCGGCTCTTGCACTGTCAGCAGTAATGACATTATCGGTTTTGACGGGATGCGGTGCAGCTTCCAAAAACGATTCCGGCATGGATAATGCGATGGGAATCAGGGCAGAGGATGCGGCAGAGAACCATTATGAACAAACTGCCTCACAGGATACAAACGGTGTACAAACCCAATACGAAACATCCGCTAAAAATAATATGAGCGATTACGACGACACCTATCCTGCAGGAGAACTGATCCACTCGGACCCAACGGCTGATAAATCCTCAGATGGTCTTGCATCGGTCATAGGAGTGGCTGATGAAGAGGAATGTGCTGCGGCTGAGGAATGTGCACCTGCAGCGGTTGACGACGTTGATTTTGTCGAGACAGTTCCTATTATTGAAAATGAACTGCCCGCAAATGACGAGGAATACAACATCATTTACGAAAACGAGTTTACTTCCGCTGCCACAACTCCCCTGTCTACCTTCTCAGCAGATGTTGACACTGCATCCTACGCTAATATCAGAAGAATGATAGACAACGGTGACAGAATTCCTGCAGACGCTGTACGCATCGAGGAAATGATAAACTACTTCAATTACGATTACCCCGACCCAATAAACGGTGAACCCTTTGCGATCACTACGGAGCTTTCCGACTGCCCCTGGAACCCCGACACAAAGCTTATGCTGCTGGGCATCAACACAAAAAGCCTTGAAAAGGAGCTTATGGACCGCACACCTATGAACCTTGTTTTTCTCATTGATGTGAGCGGCTCTATGTACAGCGATGATAAGCTTCCTCTGGTGCAGAAGGCATTCTCCATGCTTACGGAAAATCTCAGCCCACGTGACAGGATATCAATTGTGACCTATGCAGGTTGTGACAGCGTCCTGCTGGAGGGTGCTGACGGTAATGACAGCGGTGAGGTGCTTGAAATAATAAACAGCCTGACAGCCGGAGGCTCTACCGCCGGTGCTGCAGGCATAAACACAGCTTATGAGATCGCTGAAAAATACTTCATCGAAGGCGGAAACAACAGAATAATCCTTGCCACTGACGGTGATCTTAATGTGGGTTTATCATCAGAGGCTGAGCTGACTGCTCTTATTGAAGAAAAGCGTGAAAATGGTGTATTTCTTTCTGTTCTGGGCTTCGGAACGGGCAATTACAAGGATAACAAGCTGGAAGCTCTTGCCGACCACGGCAATGGCAATTATTCATATATTGACAGTGAACGTGAAGCAAAAAAGGTTCTTGTTGAGGAAATGAGCGGAACACTTTACACTGCAGCAAAGGACGTGAAATTCCAGGTGGAATTCAATCCCGCTAACGTCAAGGGTTATCGGCTTATCGGATATGAAAACCGCATTATGCCCGATCGTGATTTCAACGATGATACCAAGGATGCGGGAGATATCGGTGCAGGTCACTGCGTTACAGTTCTGTATGAGATAATCGATCGGGAAAGCAGAATAGAGCTGCCCTCCTCTGAGCTTAAATACAGCAATAATACAGGACTGTCTGCCTCGGATGAGCTGCTTACAGTCAACATACGCTACAAGGAGCCCACGGGAACGGAAAGCAAGCTTATTTCCCGCCCCGTGAAGATGAACTCATACACCGACCGTATATCGGAAAGAATGACATTTGCTGCAGCAGTTGCAGAGTTCGGCATGCTGCTCAGAAACAGCGAACATACAAAGGATATTTCTTACCAGACCATACTTACTCAGCTTGCCGATTATGATTATTCCGATGATGAATACAAGGACGAATTCATTTATCTTGTTAAGACAATGAAACGCAGAAGCTGATATAACTATGGTGAGAGGAATGAAGTTATGTTTCGTTCCTCTCACTTTTTCTATTGATTTTCACAGCATTTTGTTGTATAATAGAAGAAAAACAAAAGTAGGTATATCATTTTGAAAATTGGAATAAACATACAGCCCGTTCTCCACAGTGGGAAATCGGGCATCGGCTTCTATCAGCACGAGCTTATGAAGGCATTGCTGGAAAAGGACAAGGATAATCACTATTATCTGAATTATTTCGATCTGGGCGGTAAAAAAACAGAGGCTGCGAAGGCATATCTGACGGAAAACTCCGAGCTGGATTGCTGCACATGGTTCAATGCGTCTCTCTATCAGATGATATGGAGCGTTCTTCCCATCGTACCATACAGAATGTTTTTCAAAAGCAGACCCGATATCACAGCATTTTTCAACTATTATCACCCTCCCTTTGCACGGGGAAAAAAGCTTCTTGTGGTATATGATACAGTGATCAAGGATTTTCCCGAAACAGTCCGATTCAAAACAAAAACGATGCTGAGGCTTACGCTAAGCTCCTCTATCCGCCGTGCCGACAGAATAATCACTATTTCCGAATTCAGCAAACAGCAGATAATGAAGCACTATGATGTCCCCGAAAGCAGGATCACAGTTATCCCCTGTGCTGCGGACAGGAAGAGATTCTATCCCATGAACCTTGATTCACTTCCCGAAGAGACCGCTTTAAAATATGGTATAGATGCACCCTATTATCTGTATCTCGGCAATCTGGAGCCGAGAAAAAACATAGTTCGCCTTATAGAAGCCTACAAGCTTGCATCCGATCGTCAGGCTGACATTCCTAAGCTTGTTCTATCGGGGGGGAAGGGCTGGATGTACGAAGAAATATTCAGTAAGGTCAATGAGCTTAGACTTGAAAACAAAGTGGTCTTTACGGGATATGTTGAGGATGACGACGTTCCCGTGCTGATAAACGGTGCAAAGGCATTCTGCTTCCCGTCATTGTATGAAGGCTTTGGCATGCCTCCGCTGGAAGCTATGTCCTGCGGTGTTCCCGTTATTGTTTCCGACTGTTCATCACTGCCTGAGGTCGTCGGTGACTGCGGAATAAAGGTTGACCCTTACAGCACAGAGAGCATTGCAGACGCACTTATAAAAATACTTGATGATGATCTTGCCTCAGAACAATCCCTGATGGGTATTGAACAGGCGGATAAATTCTCATGGGATAAAAGTGCGGATATGCTTATTCGGGTAATGAATGAGCTTACGGATAATTCATGACAAAAAAGGTTCTTCCTCAGTTTCCTCTGAGAAAGAACCTTTTTTATCGGTAAGAAGCTCAGCCAAGGAGCTGTTTCATCCTGTTCATTGCTTCCATTGTGTTTTCATAGGTGCCGAATGCAGTCAGCCTGAACCATCCTGCTCCGTTCTTTCCGAATCCCTCCCCGGGAGTACCTACAACCTGAATATTGTTCAGAAGATAATCGAAGAACTCCCAGCTGCCCATTCCGCCGGGGCATTTCAGCCAGATGTATGGTGAGTTGATACCGCCTGTATACTTGATCCCAAGCTCGTCTAAGGTGTCTGCCATCAGCTTTGCATTACGCTGATAATATGCTATGGCTTCATGTGTCTGCTTCTGTCCCTCAGGGGTAAATACTGCTGCTGCTCCGCACTGAACAGGATAGGACACACCATTGAATTTACTTCCCTGACGTCTGCCCCAGAGCTGTGCAATGCTTACATCGGAACCGTCGGACGCCTTTACTATAAGCTCCTGAGGGATGACAGTATATCCGCATCTTGTGCCTGTAAAACCTGCTGTCTTTGACAGAGAGCACATTTCAATGGCACATTTCTTCGCACCCTCAACACAGTAAATACTCCTTGGCAGGGATTCATCCGTGATAAACGCTTCATATGCAGAGTCGAATATGATTACGGAACCTCTTTCAAGAGCGTAATCTACCCAGATCTTAAGCTGTTCCTTGGTGTAAACTGAGCCTGTGGGATTGTTGGGAGAGCAGAGATAGATGATATCTGCATCAACATCGGGGTCTGGCATTGCCGCAAATCCGTTTTCCTCGTTGGAATCAGCATATATTATCTTTCTGCCTGCCATTGTATTTGAATCAACATAAACAGGGTAAGCAGGGTCAGTTACCATTATCACATTGTCGTCCCCGAAAATATCAACAATATTTCCACAGTCTGCCTTAGCACCATCGTTTACACGTATCTCATCAAGCTCCAGTGAAACACCGAAGCCCTTGTAATAATCAGCAATAGCCTGCTTGAGGAAATCATATCCTGAACCGCTGTCCTCGTAGCCCTTGAACGTTTCCTTTACACCCAGCTCGTCGGCACCCTTTTTTATTGCTTCAACAACAACAGGTGCAAGGGGCAGAGTTACATCTCCGATACCCATTCTGATAAGAGGCTTATCGGGATTCTCGGATGTATATGCCTTGATTTTTTTCGCAATGTCAATAAAAAGATAATTCTTTTTCATCGAAAGAAAATTTTCGTTTACCTTAACCATGGGTGATCTTCCCTTCGTGTCTTATTTAATATTTGATATGTCAATTTCGCCATCAAAAACAGTTGTTGCGGGACCTCTCATAAGAACAGTGCCGTCATCCCTGTAGGTGATGTACAGCTCTCCGCCGCGCAGTCTGAGAGTGATCTCTTCATTATGGCTGCAGAAGCCGTTAAGAACTGCAGCAACCGCTGTTGCACATGCACCTGTACCGCAAGCCCATGTTTCGCCGGAGCCACGCTCCCACACACGCATTTTTATTGTGTGGCTGTCTATTACTTCTGCAAATTCTGTATTCACTCTTTCGGGGAAAACAGGATGATTCTCATATGCAGGACCGATCTTTTCAAGCTCCAATCCATCTATTCCCCCTGTGAAAACAACTGCATGAGGGTTTCCCATTGATACTGCTGTGATATTCACATCTCTGCCGTCAACATTAACAGGTGAATCAATAAAGCTTTCGCCCTCTGCATTCATAGGGATATCCTTAGGCACCAGAACAGCCTTGCCCATATCCACAAGGACCGTCTGAACAAGTCCGTTTTCGGGGAAGAGCTTCATACTTTTAATTCCGCTCTTTGTTTCAAGGGTTATCTCTGTTTTATCTGTAAGCTTATGGTCATACACATACTTACCGATGCAGCGTGATGCGTTTCCGCACATCATGCCCTCGCTTCCGTCCGCATTGAACATACGCATACGGAAGTCAGCCTTATCCGACGGCATAATGAGTACAAGGCCATCTGCTCCGATCCCGAAATGACGGTCACTGATAAACTCGGAAACCTTTTCGGGTGCGTCAACAGTTTCTTCAAAGCAGTTTACATATACGTAATCATTTCCGATGCCGTGCATTTTTGTGAATTTCATGTAAAAGCTTCCTTTCTGCTGCTTTATGTTATACAAAGCATAATGTCACTTTGATCAGTATTCATATGTCTTAATGATATCTCTTGCGACCTCAGTAAGAGTGATACGCTGATCCATTGCACGCTTCTGGATCTGCCTGTGTGCCTCCTTTTCGGAGATCCTGAGGTATTCAATAAGTACACATTTTGCTCTGTTCACAAGCTTAACCTCATTTATCATATCCGTCAGGAGCTTGTTTTCGCTTTTCAGTCGATCAAAATGCTCTTTCATAAAAACAGCTGTCCTGATGGTATTTACCACAACAGACCTTCCCGAGGATTTTGGGATAATAAGTGCTCCCGTTTCAATTATTCTGGAGCATACATCCTCATACACCTTTGACGGAACACAAATTACAAATACCGCATCAGGCAGCCTTTTCTGGATTCCCATAATGGATTCAAGACCGAATTCACTTTCAAGGGGAAGAATTGCTGTTATGATATCATAAGCCTTTGCGTCACACAATGTCCGAAGATTTTTCCCGTCAGTAATTGTTATGTCGGTCAATCCTGCCTCTGATGCCATTGCGGCTGCACTTGCACGAACATCTTCGGAAGCGGCAATTATCAGCGTTTTATATCCTGACAATGAAAAACCCCCTTTAACAAAATGCGGTAATACCGATAATTATATTATACTATGCCGAAGCAAGTAAATCAATAGATAAATAATAAAACATCCTCAGAGTCTGCATATATTGATGCAGACTCTGTGATGTATCACTTAATTGTTTACATAAAGCTGCTTGTATGGATTCTTTGTATTCGGAACAAGCTTGAAGAAATGAGCTGAGAGTATCTCCTCTGCATTTCCGCCGAATTTTTCTGTGTAAAGCTCAACATCCGCTCTTATCTCAGCCTTGTCCTCATCAGTTGCATCTGAGATCACTACCTGAGGGGGAAGTCCTTCAGGAGCATACTCTGAACGGATATAGATAGCACCGCCGTGCATACCTGTACCGCAGAATGCACCAACGGGACATCTGTCCTCGAAGCCGAGACCAAGAACAAGAATGCGTCCGCCTGCCTGATATTCGGCAAGAAAATCTCCTACCTTGCCGCCGATAATTACAACAGGTACCTTATCCATGTACTGCTTCATATGGATACCTGCACGATATCCGGCAGAACCCTTGATGATGATCTTGCCGTCACGCATACCATAACCGGGTGCGTCACCGCAGTTTCCGTGGATAGTGATAGTACCATCGTTCATTGTATCACCTGCAGCATCCTGAGCATTGCCGTAAACAGTGATATCAGACTGTGTAAGGTATGCACCGAGAGCATTTCCGGGAATACCGTATATCTTGATATCCTTGCCGATACAGCCGCTGCCGATGAATCTGTGACCAAGTGTATTTTCAATTACGATCTCTTTGTCGGCTGAGCTTCTGATAGCCGCATTGAGATCCTTGTAACTCATATTTTCTGCATTAATGTTACTCATTTCCCACACCTCCCGCAAGCTTCTCATTTCGTCTTTCTCTTGAAAAAGCCATAAGCATGGGATTCTTCTTCAAGGCTTCAAAATCAACGGAATCAAGAGCTATGTGCTCTCTGATAAGGGAAGTGTAGATGCCCGCACGCTCGATCTTATTGCCCATAAGAATAAAGCCCTTAAGAGCATTATCCTTTGTAACAAGCTTCTTATAGTTCACACCGTCAGCCTCAAGATATTCATCTCCGTCGTAGGAGCCTGCTGTAATGATGTGGAGTCCGAAAAATCCGATAGCATTCATAGGAAATGCATTTTCGTAATGAGCCTCTGTTCCTGCCATGTTCTTTCCTGCAACATTACCCTGAATAAAAGCATTGGGAAGAATTGCAAGTATCCTTTCCGTATCTGCGGAGATATCATAGCTCTTTGTGCAGTCGCCTGCTGCATATATATCGGAAACACCCTTTATCGCCTGGGTGTCGTCAGTCTCGATACCTCTGTTTACTGAGCCTCCTGCAGATTCAGCAAGCTCAGTATTGGGACGAACACCTACTGCAAGAATAACAAAATCAAAATCAACTGTTTCACCGTTTGTAAGCTCAGCTGAATTTGCTTCAAAATGCTTTACGCTGGTGGACAGCATGAACTTTACTCCTTTTGATTCGATATGAGCCTTCATAATATCGGAGGCTGCATTATCAAGAATGGAAGGAAGTATCCTGTCGGCAAGGTCTATAACAGTCATCTGTGCACCATAATGCTCAAGAGCTTCGGCTGCCTTAAGTCCGATAAGACCTGCACCAACGATAAGCACCTTTGAACCCTGCTTAACTACCTTTTCAATTGCCTTTACATCATCAAGCTTCATGAAGGAGAACTTATTCTGTACATTTTCAAGTCCGTCCATAGGAGGAACAAAGGGCTTGGAGCCTGCTGCGATAAGAAGCTTGTCATACTCTACGGAAGAATTGTCTGAAAGAACAACCTTCTTTGCTGCTGAGTCAACGGAAACAACCTTTTTATCAAGCATAGTCTCAACATTATTATCGGAATAAAAGCTGTCAGGACGATATTTCATATTCTCCTCTGTAACTGCACCTTTAAGATAGTATGAAATAAGAGGTCTGGAGTATGTATGATATTTCTCGTCGGAAATAATGATTATCTGTCCGTCCTTATCGCATTCCCTGATACCCTGAACAGCACCGATTCCTGCTGCGGAGTTGCCGATGATAACGTACTTCATTATTCCTCTCCCCTTTCTTCAAATACTATTGCCCTATTGGGACAGTTAGCTGCACATGCAGGCTCCCCTGCATTATTTCTTGTACAAAGCTCGCACTTTGTAATAGTTTTGCCGTCGTTCTTGGGATCAATGACTATGCAGCCATAGGGACATGACAGAACGCAGGTATAGCAGCCTACGCACTTTTCCTTATTGATCTCGATAACTCCGTTATTAATGCTGAGTGCACCTGCAATACATCCCTTAACACATAAGGGGTCTGTGCAGTGACGGCACTGTACTGCAAAATTCACACCGTCTCCCTCTTCTATCCTGATTCTGGGAGCGGCATTCTTACCTAATTTGAAAGCCTTTGCCATGTCAGTCTCGCCGCTGTTGGCAAATGCACAGTAGAATTCACAAAGATGGCAGCCTAAACACCAGTCTTCATTTACATAGACTCTTTTCATGGGTCTTACAACCTCCGTTATATTATTATGGAAGCTCTGTAAAACATTTCTCCGGCAGATGAAACTCCATATGGGATATCTGATAAATGCGTTTTACAGAGTCCCGTGAATTATTCGCCTGCGTGAAGGATTCCGAGGATATCAAGCTCCTTCTGTGAAAGACCGATACCTCTCAGCATAAGTCTGTTTCCTCTGAGGGCTTCAATGGAGTTTATACCCATACCGCCCATGATCTCCTTGATCTCATGATCCCACGCATGAACCAGATTAACAAGTCTCTGGCTGGCAACGTCGGGATTAAGACGCTTTACAAGGTCGGGACGCTGTGTTGCGATACCCCAGTTACACTTGCCTCCGTGGCAGCTTCTGCAAAGGTGGCAGCCCATTGAAAGAAGTGCGGGAGTACCGATATAGATTGCATCTGCACCAAGAGCAATAGCCTTGACTGCATCTGCGGAGCTTCTGATGGAACCTGCTGCCACAATGGAAACCTCATTTCTGATTCCCTCGTCACGGAGTCTCTGATCGACTGCTGCAAGTGCAAGCTCGATAGGGAT